>JASFMS010000402.1:0-3282 GCA_050117435.1 Ectothiorhodospiraceae bacterium
CGAGTCGCTGTCCCGGCTGGAGGAGCGGATGGCGGATCCCGCGCTCTACGAGCCCGACGGCAAGGAGCGGCTCACGGCGCTGCTGCAGGAGCAGGGCGAGCTGCGCAACCGCCAGCAGGAACTCGAAAACCGCTGGATGGAAGCGGAAGAGGAGCTCGAGGCGGCCCGGTCCACGGCCTGAACCGATGGGCCGCGCGGCTTCAGGCCGGCGATTTCGCAGCGCCCAGCCGGCGCCGGTAGTTGCGCCAGTTCCGGACCGGTGTGAGCAGGAAGTTCGCGTAGTAAAGCAGCTTGAACACCTGCAACCGCCAGTGGACCGGCGTGTCCCGATAAAGGTCGCCGGCAAGCAGCGAGAGCATCGCCTCCTCCAGCCGCAGCGCGTTCCGCGGTGACATGAGCAGGTTGCGCAGGGCCGGCTGTGTTATTCGGTAGATGAACCAGGAGAACGCCTTCAGGCTGCGTCGGTTGAGGCGGCGGTAGCGCCTTGCCAGTGTTTTCGCCCGGCGGTGGCCGCGCAGCCGTGCGTCGACGAGATCCGAGGCCATCACACCCCCGTTCAGGGCCAGGTGCACGCCGCTGGAGAACACCGGATCGACGAAGGCGTAGGCGTCGCCGACCAGCACGTAGCGATCACCGT
Source organism: Ectothiorhodospiraceae bacterium (assembly GCA_050117435.1). GTDB lineage: Bacteria > Pseudomonadota > Gammaproteobacteria > Nitrococcales > Nitrococcaceae > JASFMS01. The sequence continues at coordinate 638 of JASFMS010000402.1, forward strand.
ACAGATTGTCGCAGCGATATGAGTAGTTGCCGGTGGCCTGGGCCGGCATGGTGGCCTTCGCCTGCTGCAGCCGTTCCGCCAGCGGGGGGCAGAGCTCGATGGTTGCCCGGAGGAAGCTGTCCAGATCGCCGCGCCGGGTTTTCAGGTAATCCGGCCAGCAGACGGCGCCGACGCTCACGGTGCCGTCCTCGAAGGGGATGAACCAGAACCAGCCGTGGTCGAACCAGAACAGGCTGATGTCCCCCCGGCGGTCGCCCTCGTGGAGCCGGGCTCCGCGGAAATGGGTGAAAACGGCGGCGCTGTTGTGCCGGGGGTCCTTGCGTTTGCGGCCGAGTTGCCGGGCCAGAAAGGTATCGCGGCCGCTGGCGTCGACCACCTGTCGCGTGCGCCAGTGCAGCGGCCGGCCTTCCGTGTCCACAGCCGATACCGCGATGCGGTCCGGATCGCTGAAGTCCACCGCCTCCACGCGAATGCCTTCACGGGCGTCGACACCCTTTTCGGTAGCATTGCGGAAAAGGATCTCGTCGAAGTCCGCGCGCTTGATTTCATAGGCGTGGGGATAGCCCTTGTCCAGTGCACGGCCGAACGCGTACCGGCAGCTGCGCCCGTGCTCCATGGAGACGAACTCGGCACCGTACTTGGCGATACCACGCCGGGCGACGGCATCCGCCACGCCGAGCCGACGAAATACCGGCAGGCTCATCGGCAGCAGCGATTCACCAATGTGGAATCGCGGGTGATGCGCCTTTTCCAGCATGACCACGCTCCAGCCGGATTCCGCCAGCAGCGTGGATACGGTGGACCCTCCCGGTCCGCCGCCGATAACGACGACATCGCATTCCGTGGCCTGAGTCATTTTTCCCCCGGATTCTGCCTGTTGTTGTTTGCGGGTGATCGGCCGCCCCCGCGTGGGCGTCACACCGATTGCACCGACCCCTCGATCTCCACGAGCAGTTCGCGCCGGCATATGTCGGCCTGCACGAAGACTGCCGGCAACCGGTCCGGAAACTCCCGGTCGAGCGTTTGCTGAACGGCCTCCGTGTCTTCCGCGTTGCGGACGTAAATCCGCAGCGCCGTGTTCTCGCGAAGCAGCGGCAGACGCCGGGCGGTGCGGGCCTCGGCGTGTTCGACCAGCGCACGCAGGTTTGCCACCGCCTCCCGCGTCTGCGCGGCCGCATCCATTGGATGTACGCTGCGGTGCTCGACGATGGCCGCGGTGCCGGAGATGAAGAGCGTGCCCCCGTCACCGGACTCCACGAAGCTCGCCCTTGCGAAGGCGGGGCTGCGCGGACCGTAGCGGCTTGGATAGTGGTATGCGCTCACCTGGCGCGGATTCTCCAGGGGACTGCCGGGCGTCGGCGCCGCCAGGGCGTGGATTTCCAGCGGTCCGGAGGCGGAGCCTACCGCGCTGGCCGCCGGATAGGTGGCCTCGTCCAGCGGCCAGTCCCCGGAGAATGCCTCGTGCCGGCCGATACAGAACCGCCGATAGCGCTCCATGCCATTTTCCGTGGCATTGATGGCCGGCACGAAGTTCCAGAAACGGATCACGTGCTGGAAGCCGGCCCGCTTGAGGGCCCGGCGCAGGCGGCGGTACAGCCGGCTGGTCAGCTGTTCCAGGCTCTCGTCGGCATCCTGCTGGTGACTCGCCGCCATCATCAGCAGCTGGCCGGATCGTACGGCGCGGATGCCCGCCTCGGGTTCCCAGTGTTCCGCCGGCTCCGGTCCCTGCCAGAGCTCGCCGCGGGCGGATGTTGACAGCAGCGGCATCGCCGGGCGGAATACGGGCCATCGGCAGGGTTGCCGTTCGGCGCCGAAGCACAGGGAGAAGAAAGGATGTCCGCCGTTGGCGCCTTGTTGCTGTCGGCTGCCGCAGGACGACAGAACCGTCATTCGCGGAACTGACATCGCGGGGTCCGCTCCCTCTCTGTCGCATTTGGGCTCAAAGCGCCGCAGTATAAGGCCTCCGGCGGATCGGCGCACGGAACGCGGCACCCGTTCTTCGCAATGGGTTTCGCATTTGTGCGAACCAGGGGGTGCAGGTTGCCGGTCTCTCTGGTAACTGTATCCGGGGGGCGATTTGCCGGCCCTCACGTCCTGCCTTGGCAAAAGCAAAAAGGACCCGGTAGCGCGCGGCGCGCGTCACTATTGTAGAATTATTCAGTTTTTACACGGGGGAAATCAGGGTGTCTGCGACCATGTCAGATATTGGGGCGAATGAGGCCGAAGTCGCCCGCCTCATTGTCGATTCGCTGAATCTCGAGGACGTCGGTCCCGAGGAGATCGATCCGGACGAGCCGCTGTTCGGTGACGACGGGCTGGGTCTGGATTCCATCGACGCGCTGGAGCTGGCGCTTGCCATATCGCGGCGCTACGGCTTTCAGCTGCGCTCCGACGACAGCGACAACCAGCGGATCTTCGCGTCGCTGCGCTCGCTTGCTCGCCATGTCGGGGAAAACCGGACCAAGTGACGTGACCCTGCGGGATACCCTGGCCCCGCTGACGTTCCTGGCCTACCCGCTGTGGTCCCATGCGGCCGTAACCGCGGGTTACCCCCGATTCAGCGCCGTGGGGCTCGCGGTGGCGGGTCTGGCATTTCTGCTGGTAAGCGGGTCCGGTATTCGCAGCCCCAGGGCCTGGCTGCCGGA
>JASFMS010000403.1:0-3282 GCA_050117435.1 Ectothiorhodospiraceae bacterium
CTCCCCCACAATCTCTCCCTCGCGGACGACCACGGCACCCACGGGCACCTCGCCTTCCGCCTCGGCCTTCTCGGCCAGCGCCAGCGCCCGGTGCATGAAGGTTTCGTCCTCCACCCCACTCATGGAGCCACCACCCACCCCGTCAACGACCGCCCCCTACTCCCACTCGATGGTGGCCGGCGGCTTGCCTGAAATGTCGTAGACGACACGCGAAATACCGTCGATTTCGTTGATGATGCGGCGGGAGACGCCGTCCAGGAAATCGTACGGCAGATTGGCCCAGCGCGCCGTCATGAAATCGATGGTTTCCACCGCGCGCAGCGCCACCACGTACTCGTAACGACGGCCGTCGCCGGTGACGCCCACCGACTTCACGGGCAGAAATACAGCGAACGCCTGACTCACCTTGTCGTAGAAACCGTGGGCGCGCAGCTCCTCGATGAAGATGGCGTCGGCCCGGCGCAGCGGGTCGGTGTACTCCTTGCGCACCTCACCGAGAATGCGCACGCCGAGCCCCGGTCCCGGAAACGGATGGCGGTACACCATCTCCGAGGGCAGGCCGAGCTCCACGCCCACCCGGCGCACCTCGTCCTTGAACAGCTCCCGCAACGGCTCAAGAAGCTTGAGGTTCATCTTCTCCGGCAGCCCGCCCACGTTGTGGTGGGACTTGATGACATGGGCCTTGCCGGTCTTGGCGCCGGCGGATTCAATCACGTCGGGATAGATGGTGCCCTGGGCAAGCCACTGCACATTCTCCAGCCGCGAGGCTTCCTCGTCGAAAACGTCGATGAAGGTATTGCCGATGATCTTGCGCTTGTCCTCCGGGTCCTCGACGCCGGCCAGGCGGTCGAGAAAACGGTCCTCGGCGTCCACGTGCACCACGCGCACACCCATGTGGCGTGAAAAAGTGGCCATGACCTGCGCACCCTCATCCAGGCGCAGCAGCCCGTTGTCCACGAACACGCAGGTGAGCTGATCGCCGATGGCCTTGTGCAGCAGCGCGGCCACCACGGAGGAGTCGACGCCGCCGGAGAGCCCCAGCAGCACGTGGTCGTTTCCTACCTGCGCGCGGATGCGGGCGATGTTGTCCTCGATGATGTTGCCGGGGGTCCAGTCGCCGGCGCAGCCGCAGATCTCCTGGCAGAACCGCCGAAGTATCCGCACGCCCTGGGTGGTATGGGTCACCTCCGGATGGAACTGGATGCCGTAGTAGCCGCGCTCCTCGTCGGCGATGCCGGCGATGGGTGCGCTGTCCGTACTGGCGATGAGCTTGAAACCGTCCGGCAGCGCGGCAACGTGATCGCCGTGGCTCATCCATACATCCAGCAGACCGTAGCCCTCGGGGCTGGCGTGGTCCTCGATGTCCCGAAGCAGTCGGGAATGACCGCGGGCGCGCACTCGCGCGTAGCCGAACTCCTTGCGCTCGGTGGGCTCCACGCGACCGCCGAGCTGCGCGGCCATGGCCTGCATCCCGTAGCAGATGCCGAGCACCGGAACGCCCGCCTCGAACACGGCACCCGGAATCCGCGGCGTGTTCTCGAAGTGCACCGACTCGGGGCCGCCGGAGAGGATAACGCCGCGCGCGCCGAATGCCTGAATGTCGGCGTCGGCCATGTCGCAGGGATGGATCTCGCAGTAAACCCCTGCCTCGCGCACCCGGCGGGCGATGAGCTGGGTGTACTGGGAACCGAAGTCGAGAATGAGGATGCGATCGGCGTGAATGTCGTTTGCCATTGCCCGTCCCAAGTGCCTATAAAGCTGATGAATTCGTGCCCATCCGGCGCCGCGGCCGCCACCGGAACGACGCAGGGCCGTGATCCGGCGCGAATCACGGCCCTGCCCTGCGCACGCGTTTCGCGACCGCGTCAGTCCACCCGGTAGTTGGGGGACTCCTTGGTGATGCTCACGTCATGGACGTGGCTCTCCTTCACCCCCGCGTTGGTGACGCGGGAGAACTGCGTTGCGGTGCGGAACTCCTGGATCGTGGCGCAGCCACAGTAACCCATGCTGGCGCGCATGCCGCCCATGAGCTGGTGAATGATGGCGACCAGGCTCCCCTTGTAGGGCACGCGTCCCTCGATCCCCTCGGGCACCAGCTTTTCCACGGAATCCGCGTCTTCCTGGAAGTAGCGGTCCGAGGATCCCTGGGAGCCCGACATGGCGCCGATGGAGCCCATGCCTCGGTAGGACTTGTAGGAGCGACCCTGATAGAGCTCCACCTCGCCCGGCGCCTCCTCGGTCCCGGCAAACATGCTGCCCATCATCACGGAATGCGCGCCGGCGGCCACCGCCTTTGCCATGTCGCCGGAGAAGCGAATGCCGCCGTCGGCGATGATCGGCAGATCGCTGCCCTCCAGCTCCGCCGCCACGTTGGCGATGGCGGAGATCTGGGGAACGCCGACGCCGGCGATGATGCGAGTGGTGCAGATCGACCCGGGGCCTATGCCCACCTTCACGGCGTCGGCCCCGGCATCGTGGAGCATTCGCGCCGCCTCGGCAGTGGCGATATTGCCGGCCACTACCTGAACGTCGGGATAGTTCTGCTTGATCCAGCGCACCCGCTCCACCACGCCGCGGCTGTGGCCGTGGGCGGTGTCCACCACCAGCACATCCACGCTCGCTTCCACCAGCGCGCCCACGCGTTCCTCGGTGCCGGCACCGGTGCTCACCGCCGCGCCGACGCGCAGGCGGCCGTGCTCATCCTTGCAGGCGTTGGGGTAATCATGGGCCTTCTGGATGTCCTTTACGGTGATCATGCCGCGCAGCTGGAAGCGGTCATTGACCACGAGGAGCTTCTCGATGCGGTGACGGTGCAGCAGCGCCAGGATCTCGTCCCGCTCGGCGCCCTCGTGTACCGTCACCAGGCGGTCCCTGCCCGTCATCGCCTCGGTGACCGGGGCCTCGCGCCGGGTCTCGAAGCGCAGGTCGCGGCTGGTGACGATGCCCACCAGATCCTCGCCCTCAACCACCGGGACCCCGGAGATGCCCTGCTGGCTCATGAGCCGGAGCACGTCCTGGATACTGGTGTCCGGAGAGACGGTGATGGGTTCCTTGATGACGCCGCTTTCGAATTTCTTGACCCGCCGGACCTCCTGGGCCTGCTGCTCGACGGTCATGTTCTTGTGAACGATGCCCACCCCGCCCTGTTCGGCAATGGCGATGGCGAGCCGGGCCTCGGTCACCGTGTCCATGGCGGCCGACAGAAGCGGGATGTTCAGATCGATACCGCGGGTCAGACGCGTGCGCAGATCAACGTCCCGCGGCAGCACCTCGGAGTATGAG
>JASFMS010000404.1:0-3280 GCA_050117435.1 Ectothiorhodospiraceae bacterium
TATTCCGGCCTACGTGCTTGACCCGCGAGACGGTATCCACGCCGGCTTTTGGAGAGCGGTCATTAGCCGCGGATGAGCGCGGATCATGTGGGAGCCGCGCCTCGCGGCGAATCTCGAAGCATTCGCGTTTATCGGCGTTCATCTGCGGCTGCATCCTCTCGGTAGTCCGGGCATGAAAAAGCCCGGCCGAAGCCGGGCTCAGCGCGAGATCGCTTCCAGGGGCGCCGTTACTGGCGCAGGCCTTCTATCGCGACTTTGATTGTCGCCGTCTCGGGCATGGACATGCCGTTGTCGGCGAAATAGGTGATGCCGAAGTCGGTCAGGCTCACTTCGGTGGTGGCCTGAAAAGCCCGCCGGAAGTTGCCCCAGGGATCCTCGCGGCCGGCGAGTTCCTTGACGTCGAAGGTCACCGGCCGGGTCTCGCCCTTGATGGTCAGGTCGCCCTTGAGCTTGCCCGTGTTCTCGCCGGTGGGCTCGTAGTCGGTGCTGACGAACTTCGCCGTGGGGAACTCCGCGACTTCCATGAGACCGTCGCGCTCGCGCAGATGCTTGTCCCGCGTTGCATAGTGCGTGTCGATGGAGTCCGTCTGCACGGTGAACTGCGCGCTGCTGTTGGCGCGGTCTTCCGCGTCGTACTTGAACTGTCCTTCGAATTCGTTGAACGATCCCGGGATCCACGCGAAGCCGATGTGGCTGGTCTTGAAGGTGATGAAGGTGTGGGTCGGGTCGATCTTGTAGGTGGCGGGAGCGGCAAAGGCCGCACCGGCGCACACCGTGAGTGCAATCGTGGCGATGGCACTGACAAGGCGCTTCATGGGTCTCTCCTGTTGTCGCTTGTCGGTAAAGTCGGGTAGGTATCAGCGTCGGATACCCAGTATCTTCATCAGGGTCCGGTCGCGGTCGAGGAGATGGTGCTTTAGCGCTGCCAGGGTGTGGACAGCGGCCAGCGCCACCAGTCCCCAGGCGGCCCAGTAGTGAAGGGCGCCGGCGGTATCCGCCTGATGTTCCAGGCCCAGTACCAGCGGGGGCAGGTGGAACCAGCCGAATACGCTGACGGGTTCGCCCTGCGCAGAGGGAATCAGGTAGCCCGCGATCAGCACTGTCAGCATCAGCGCGTACATGAGCCAGTGGGCCGTCAGGGCCGCCAGACGCTCCCAGCGTGCCATCCCCGATTCGAACCTCGGCAGTCGGGTGACCAGCCGCCAGAGCAGCCGAAATCCCACCAACGCGAGCACGACTATGCCGAAGGACTCGTGCAGTGCCGGTGCACGGTTGTACCACGGGTGGTAGTAGCCGAGATCCGTCATCCAAAGGCCCAGGGCAAACAGACCGAAGATGCCGAGGGCCACGATCCAGTGCAGCGCAATCGCCACCCAGCCGTATTCCGTGTCCGTGTTCGCGATGGGCATCGGTTCATCCGTTGCTGCGTAGGCTTCCATGACACAACGAAGTGTCGTCCATTCCAAGCGCAGACTTTCGAGCAAGTCCTTCAGTAAATTCGAATAATCGAATTCAGGCGGGCAGCCGCCGATTGCCGGGGAATACCAGCGGGCCGAGCCGTTCCACGCCGGATCGCTCGATCAGTGCCTCCAGGAAGAGCTGTTCCGCACGGCTCAGCTTCGCGCGGGGATTGGTTACCAGAAAGATGTCGATGGCCGGCGGGTCTTCGTAGGGTGGCAGTCGCCACAGAAGCTCTTCCTTTACATCCCGCTCCACCACGTGAATGGGCAACGGCCCGATGCCGAGGCCCGAAACGATCATCCGCCGCACTTCCTCCAGGTTCGACGACGTGCCGACGATGCGCCCGTACATCTGCAGCTGGGCACGCAGTACGGCCACCGGACGCAGGGCGTCCGTGAGGCGGTCGGTCTTGAAGGAGACGAACGTTTCCCCGCGAAGGTCCTCCATGGACAGGCCGCGCCGGCCGAAGAGACGGTGGCGCGGGCCGCAGAAGAAACCGAAGTGCTCGCGGAACAGCCGTTGATAGGACAGCCGCGCGTGGGGCTGGCTGACCAGACAGATACCCAGCGTCGCGTCCTTGGCCAGTACCGCCTGGGTGACGTGACTGGATGTGGCCACCTCCACGTCCATGGTCACCTGGGGATGGCGCTGGTGGAAATCGGCCAGGGTCTGGTCCAGCGGCGGAAACGTGACGTGGCTGGCCAGGTGGATGCTCAGGTGACCGGTGAGCTCCGCGCCGTCGTCCTCCATCAGCTGCCCGAGCCGGCTGATGCTGCCGCAGATGTCCTGACACTCGGCATAGAGCACCTCGCCGTGTTCGGTGAGCTCGAAGCGCCCGGGGCCGCGGTCGATGAGGCGTTTGCCCAGCTGTTCCTCCAGGCGTTTGAGCGCGTTGCTGACCGTGGGCTGGCGGAACAGCAGACGCCCGGCGGCACCGGTAATGGAGCCTTCCTCGACGATCACCATGAAGGTGTGGAGGAGGTTCCAGTCGAAGCTTCTCCTGGGGGATCCCGCCGTCTCCGCGACGGGTGTCGGGGACCCGTCGCCGGTTTCGCTGTCATCGCTCATTTCAACCCTCGCCTCCCGAAAATCAGCGGCTTGCGAAAACGCCGCGAATGGCCTCGCGACGGGCTCTCACAGCATGGTATAGCGGATCGCTATGCGCTGCATTCCGATTATCTATTTGCGGAATGCCGAATCTCCGCCTTTACTGAAGCGGAAGCAACGAGCCTCGTCGGAACGGCAACCGCCGATAATCCGTACAGAAATCCGCAAAGAGGCCGTAGGGGAGGAGAAGGATGGCAGCCACCGCTGCAGCTGTCGAAGAGCGCAGGCCCTGGGTTCTGCTCGCGCCGGCGCTCACCGCAGTCACGTTCCTGCTGGTCATACCGGCCTGTTTCATCGTCGTCTACTCGTTCTGGCTGCGAACCGCGGCCGGTTCCGAGCAGGCGGGCTTCTACCTTGCCAACTGGAAGGAGGTGCTCACCGAGCCCTTCTACCGCGGCATTCTCTGGCAGACCCTGCGCATCGCCGGTGTTTCGACCATTCTGTGCGCGGTCATGGGCTACGTGCCGGCGTACTTCATCGCCTACACCCGGTTCCGCCACAAGGCCTACCTGCTGCTTCTCCTGATGCTGCCTTTCTGGATCAGCTACATCATCCGCACCATGTCCTGGATCAGCATTCTGGGTGTGTCGGGTGCGGTAAACCAGACGCTGCAGTGGCTGGGGATCATCGATAAGCCGCTGGAGATGCTCTACAACGAGCCTTCAGTGGTACTCGGGCTGGTGCACTTCCTGCTGCCGTTCATGATTCTCAA
>JASFMS010000405.1:0-3278 GCA_050117435.1 Ectothiorhodospiraceae bacterium
GCCCCGGTAGCCGGCCAGTGCCTCGGCGCTGCGTTCCTCGATCTGCGTTTCGCCGCCGATCCCGTAGAGGGGTTGCAGGCGATGCTGCTCGGCGCCGGCAACCAGGTTGATGATGTAGCGCAGAAATCCCTCCATGGTGGCCGTGGCGCCGAGCCGGTTGAGGGCGTGTACGACGAAGTAGGCGTCCCGGAGCCAGCAGAAGCGGTAGTCCCAGTTGCGCTGGGTATCGGCGGCCTCCGGAACCGAGGTGGTCATGGCCGCAAGGATCGCGCCGGTGTCCTCGAAGGCGCTGAGCTTCAGGGTGATGGCGGCGCGGATTACCGGCTCCTGCCATTCGAAGGGAATGGCGAGGCTGCGGCACCAGTCCAGCCAGTAGCTGCGGGTGCGTTGATAGAATTGCCGGCTCATGTCTTCAATGGATTCCTGCAGGCTCTCGTCCGGCCCGAACAGGAAGGTGGCGCCGCCGTCGAGGACGATGGGCTGCTCCTGGAGTACGTGGGTCAGCGGCGCGTCCGTGGTCAGCCGCAGTACCTGTTCCGGGCCGACGAACCGGGCGTGGTTGCTGCCGCGGGTGATCCGGGGGCGTTCCGCGCCGTAGGCCGAGTTGGGGCGCAGCCGCACCCGGATGGCGGGCGTGCCCTGTGTCGTCTCCACGTGGCGGACGATGGTCATGGGGCGAAAGTAGCGGCCGTACTGTTTGAAGCGCGGACAGAAATCCGTGATCTTGATCGCCGATCCGTGTTTATCCACGAGTTCGGTGCAGAGGATGGCGGTGTTGCGGAGGTAGTACTGCCGGCTTTCCACCAGATCGATCAGCTCAATGGCAAAATAGCCGTGATCGGACTCATCGACGAGCCGCGAGAACACCGGGTCGCCGTCGAAGCGTGGAAAACAGCTCCAGACGATCCGCGCCTCCCGGTCCACCAGCGCCGAGATCTGGCCATTGCCGATCACACCGAGCTCCAGGTTCATGAATCCCCCTGTCGATTGTTTGCCAGGCGAGCGGGGAGGCTGTCGAGCCACTGCAGCACCTTGTCCACGGACTCCACGCTCCAGCGTGCCTGAGAGCCGGCCAGCGGACCCACCCGTATGGCGTGGCCGCCCCGTTCGTTGACAACGCGGAAAGCGTCCTCGTCGGTGATGTCGTCGCCAATGAACACGGGAACACGGTCCCGGAACGGCGGCTCCTCCAGGAATGTGGCGACGACCGTGCCCTTGTGGTGGGCGGTGGGTTTGAGCTCGAAGACCTGTTTGCCCCGCTGCACCTGAAACTCCTCGCCCAGGCGCTGGCATTCGGCGCGGAGGAACGCCTCGGCCTGGAGTTCGAGCTGCGGCGCCCCGCGGTAGTGAAGCGCCAGGGCATTGCCCTTGTCCTCGAACTGGGTGCCGGGGTGCTCGCGCACGAATCGCTCAAGGGCGGCGCGGGACTCCCGGAAGCTTTCTGTCCGGTCCACCGCGCGGTGGACGTCTCCGCGCGCGTCCCGCCGCTCGAGGCCGTGAACACCGGCCATGGGGAGGTCGAGTTCGCCCAGAACCTGCGTCAGCCCTTCCAGCGACCGGCCGCTGACGATTGCCACGGCGCCGCCCAGGGTCCGCGACAGCCGACGGAGCAGGTCGGGGATGCACCGGGCTGGCTGTACGAGCTCCGGGCGATCCGCCAGTTCAACCAGCGTGCCGTCGAAGTCGAGGAACAGCGCCCAGTCGACGCTGGGTTCGGGGAGTCGTGTGTCGCTCATCGCTTGTAATTTAACTACATAAATCGGTGGCGCCAATAGGGAAGCGCGGAGTTTGTGGCGGATCAGGGTGCGTCGAGTCGTGTAATCCGGCAACATGGTGCGGTTCGCCGGGACGCAGCGGACACACGGCTACTGTAACGCGATCGGGGAGGCCGAGGCTTCACCGCGTCGCTCACGAGTCCTTGATAGGCTGGTACACTTGCTTCCCGCCGCGACGCACGCGGCCATTGCGGTCGGCAAGACGTCCTGGAAGATCATTAGCATGCACTGTTCAATCTACAAGGGCAGCCGCAGGCCCGATACCTATCTGTTCGTACCGCTTCGCGACGACTTCTCCGGCGTCAGCGACGAGGCGATGAAGGCGTTGGGCCGGCTGGAGCACGTCATGGACCTGGTGTTGACACCGGACAGGCGTCTGGCACGTTCCGATGCGCGGAAGGTACTGCGGTCTCTGCTCGCGCGCGGCTGTTACATCCAGCTCCCGCCCAAGGACGATACGCTGCCGCCCGGATGACCGGTCGGACTGCCGGCGACCCCACCGCGGTTCATTCTGACCTATATTTCCGGAAAGGCCGGCGCGCTACCGGGGGAGCGGTGTACGCACGGTCGGACGGACCGACGGCGAAGAGGCCAGCAGCAATGTCTTACCAACGCCCACGCAATCGCCGCCGCACGGAACGCTTTCCCGCGGATATCGTGGTCTGCGTCTACCATCGGGGGGAACGGATCGCGGAATACCGCACCCGCGACATCAGCCAGGGTGGGCTGGGTCTGCGGGCAGGACGCATCATGTTCTGGCGGGGGACTCGACTGGAAGTGCAGCTTTTCTCACCGGCACGCCGGCAGGTGATCGCCCGCGGCATCCCGGCTGTTGTTCGCCATTGCAGCGGACGCGGCATGGGTCTGAAGTTCCGCGCGGGAGAACTGCCGGCACTCGCGCAGCAGTCGCGCCGCAAAATGACCTGATGGCCTGCCCCGCAGCGAGGCGGGGCAGGCGCACCATTAGCTGCGGCCCGCCAGGAATCGCGGCAGCTTGTCCTCGAAGAGGCGCTGCAGGGCCTGGGTGATGGCCTTGTTGAGGTAGCCGGCCGTTTTTTCCGCGTTCGGGCGGGTGGGGCTGACGTCGCTCAGATTCGCCGTGGCCTGCCCCTCGAACGTCTTGCCGTCCCGCCAGGCGCGGGCCGAGAGAACCACCTCGGTGTTGATGTCGTAGGGCAGGGTGCTGTCGACGGTTATGTTCAGTTTCTCGATGCCGACCAGCAGGCGCGGCTGCGCGGAGTCGTCCCACAGGCCCGGCCGGAATCCGTAGTCTCTCAGCGTCTTGGCGACTGTCAGTTTCAGTATGTACGCGGGATCCCGGTCCGTGGTTACCTCGGCGGGCGGGCCTTCGCGCTTCTCCAGCGAGCCGAGCGCCGGGTTTGCGCGATTGTCCACCGTTTCCAGGGCCACGGCGGCATCGTCGCCGATGGTCATGGTTGCAGGAGGTGACTGAGGGTCCAGCCGGACCGTCTGTGACGTGGGTGCACAGCCGGCCGCGAGGCT
>JASFMS010000406.1:0-3268 GCA_050117435.1 Ectothiorhodospiraceae bacterium
TCGAAAACAAACATTAGCACGGCGATATAGTTTTGCAAGTCGAACATAATATTTTCACTTTCGCGTATTCCGGACGAACACGCTTACACGGCCTCGGCCACCGGCGGCGCCACCACCAGCCGACCGCCAGCCTCTTCCAGCAGCGCGCGGATATTCCCCGGCGGCGGTTCGTCGGTGAACAGCGCGTTGACCTGCGAAACGTGGGCCAGTCTCACCAGGGCGTTGCGCCCGAACTTGGTGTGGTCGGCGGCGAGAAGGACGGTCCGCGCGTTGTCCATGATCGCCTGCAGTACCCGCACCTCACGGTAGTCGAAGTCCAGCAGCGTGCCGTCCTGGTCGATCCCGGAGATCCCCATGACCGCGAAATCCACCTTGAACTGATTCATGAAGTCGATGGTCGCCTCGCCCGTGACGCCGCGGTCGCGATGGCGCACCACGCCGCCCGCGATGATCACCTCGAAGGTCGGATTGCCGCTGAGAATCGTGGCCACGTTGAGATTGTTGGTGATCACGCGCAGCCCGTGATGGTCCATCAGCGCCTTCGCGACCTCCTCGGTGGTCGTTCCCAGGGTGATGAACAGTGACGCCTGGTCCGGAATGTGTTCGGCAACGCATCGGGCGATGCGCTGCTTCTCCTCCAGGCACAGCACCTGGCGTGCCGTGTAGGCGGCGTTCTCCACGCTGGACGGCAGCCCCGCACCGCCATGATAGCGGCGCAACAACCCCACCCGGCACAGAGCGTTGATATCCCGCCGGATGGTCTGGGAGGTGACGCTGAAGTGCTGGGCCAGGGCTTCGACGGAGACGAATCCGTGCTGGCGTACCAGATCCAGCATCTCCTGCTGGCGCCGATTCAGCTGCGAGTGATCCTCGGTGGGGCACATTGTCGTCGGACTCTTTGCGGGCGATGGAAAACAGTGTAGCGGCAATGTTCGAATCCGAACATCTCGGCTTGACATTTTTCGGGCGCAGCCGATCATTGTCCCAACACGAACAGCAGAAGGCGCCGCGCCACGGCGTCCGCACCGCGCACGGAGGGAGGAGAGCCATGAGCAATCGCGAGAGCATCCTTGCCGTCGACCAGGGAACCACCAGCTCCCGGGCCCTGGTCTTCGATCTCGACGGCCGGATGGTCTCCACCGCCCAGCAGGAGTTCACGCAGCACTACCCGCAGAGCGGCTGGGTCGAGCACGACCCGGAGGATCTGTGGAACACCACCGTGGCGGTCTGCCGTGAGGCCATGGAACGGGCCGAAGCCGAGGGCGCGCAGCTGGTGACGCTGGGAATCACCAACCAGCGCGAGACCACGGTGCTCTGGGACCGGGACACGGGCAAACCGGTGCACAACGCCATCGTCTGGCAAGACCGCCGGACCGCGGACTGGTGCGCGGAGCTCAAGGACGCCGGCCACGAACCGGAAGTCACCTCACGCACGGGACTGCTACTGGACCCGTACTTTTCCGCCACCAAGATCGCGTGGATCCTGGATAACGTGGAAGGCGCCCGGCGGAAGGCGGAGGCTGGGCGCCTCGCCTTCGGCACCGTGGACAGCTGGCTGCTTTGGCGGCTCACCGGCGGACGCGTGCACCGCACGGACGCCACCAACGCCGCACGCACCATGCTCTTCAACATCCACACTCAACAGTGGGACCCGGGCCTGCTCAAGCTGTTCAACATCCCGGAGAGCCTGCTGCCGGAGGTGGTGGACTGTGCCGCCGAGTTCGGCGAAACCGACGCCGACGTCCTGGGCCGGAGCCTTCCGGTTCGCGGCATTGCCGGCGACCAGCACGCGGCCGTGGTGGGACAGAGCTGCTTCACCCCCGGCATGATCAAGAGCACCTACGGCACCGGCTGCTTTGCCCTGCTGAACACAGGCGACACTCCGGTTCAGTCGCACAATCGACTGCTCACCACCCTGGCCTACCGTCTCGACGGCAAGCCGACCTACGCCCTCGAAGGCTCCATTTTCGTCGCCGGCGCGGCGGTGCAGTGGCTGCGCGACGGCCTTGGCCTGATCGCCAGCGCCGCGGAAACCGAGGAACACGCCCGACGCATCGAGTCCAACAAGGGGGTATATCTGGTGCCGGCCTTCACCGGGCTCGGCGCCCCGCACTGGGATCCCAACGCCCGTGGCGCCATTTTCGGCCTCACCCGGGACACCGGCGTGGCAGAGTTCGCGCGGGCGGCCCTGGAGTCCGTCTGCTACCAGACGCACGATCTCGTGGTCGCCATGGCCGCGGACGCAGGCGAGGCCCCGCGCGAGCTGCGTGTGGACGGTGGCATGGTGGCGAACGACTGGCTGATGCAGCGCCTCGCCGACCTGGTGGGACTGAGTGTTGCGCGGCCGCAGATCACGGAAACCACGGCTCTGGGCGCCGCCTATCTGGCCGGCCTGGGTCAGGGGATCTGGAGCTCGCTGGAAGACGTCCGCTCCCACTGGCAGCTCGACGCCCGCTTCCAGCCACAGCTGAACGCGGTTGCGCGGGACGAGAGCCTGCGCGGCTGGGCGGATGCGGTAAGACGTGTCACGAGCCACGCCTAGGGGTGGCATTGCGGCGGCCGTGGAAACCGCCGCAGGGGGCGCAAGCTGGCCACAGCCTGTAAAATGGCGCCATGGATGGGTCCGCGGGAGAGAACGCCATTTCCGATTCGCCGAAACCGACCCCGCCCGAACTGAGCGTGCAACGCGAGCGCCTGCACGTCAGCGCCCGTGGAGACTGGACTCTCGAAACGGTGGCCGGGCTCGCGCGGCAACTGGAGCGCTGGAAGGCGCCCGGACGGGGCAAGTGGCAGGTTGATCTGAGCGAGTTGAGAGAGCTCGATACCGCGGGAGCCGTGGTGCTCCAGGGCTACATCGACGCCCTGAGCACCGAGGGTGCCGCGCAGATGAGCGGTCTCAGCGAGAGCGACGCATCCCTGCTCGAACTGGTGCGCCGGGGCGACGGTCAGCAAGCGCCGGTCCGGCGCACGCCGGGAGCGCTCGAGACCATCGGCCGGGAGACCGTATACCACCTCCGTCGTGCGCTGGGACTGCTCGACTTCGTGGGGGAATTCACGCTGGACATGGCGCCACGGTTCCTCCGCCCTCACCGCATTCGCTGGCGCCAGGCCGCCGCCGAACTTCAGCGCGCGGGCGTCGACGCACTGCCCATCGCCGGCCTCCTTTCCTTTCTCATGGGCGTGGTCATCGCCTACCAGGGCGGCACCGCGCTGCAAACCTTCGGCGCCAACATCTACCTGGTGAACCTGCTCGCCATAACCATGCTGC
>JASFMS010000407.1:0-3267 GCA_050117435.1 Ectothiorhodospiraceae bacterium
CCGTCACGCCGAGATAGCGCAGGCGCTCGCCGAGAACGGGGCCGCGGAGTCGGAGGCGAAACGGATCAACACGCAACGAGACTCACTCCGCCTGAAGGCGAGGGAGCAGGAACTCTCCTCACAGCAAAAGGAAATCGAGCAGCTGCGCCAGCAGCTGGCGGAGCTGAAACCCCGGGTTTCCGACGAAGGAATCACGCTGACCATCGGCAACGTCCTGTTCGATTTCGACAGCGCGGTACTCAGCGCAGCCGCCTCGGAGCCGCTGGACCGGCTGGCCGCTTTTCTCCGCCAACACCCGGATCGGAATGTGCGCGTGGAGGGGTATACCGACAGCGTCGGCGATGCCGCCTACAACCAGCAGCTCTCGCAACGACGTGCGCTTTCCGTGGCCGACGCGATGGCGCAGCGCGGTATCAGCCACGATCGAATGAGCGTGACCGGCTACGGCGAGAAAAACCCCGTCGCGTCCAATGACACCGAGGCCGGGCGCCGACAGAACCGCCGCGTGGAATTCGTGATTCTCAACTGAGTCGGAGCCCGGCGCGGCATGCTGGTGCCGCGCGAAGCGCGCGCACCGCGACGACCGGCGCCCAAAGGGGACAGTGAATGGCCAGAACCGGACACGGTACCGCACACCACCTAAAGGAGTGCCGAACTGCCGACGAGGCGGTGGACCGGATCACTGAGCTTTACGAAACCGCCGTCGCCCGTATCCGGCGCCGGCACGAACGCTTCCTCGCCGGAGAACAGACCGGGGAACCCACGCTGGACGCGTGCTACCCCTACGTGGGAATAGAAGCCGGGCCCGAGCGGCTCGTCAGCGTGGCCCGCCCCGCCTATGGTTCGCTGCGCAACCCCGGGGTCCACGGCACCACGGTCACGCGACCCGACATCTTTCGCGAGTACTACCGTGAACAGCTCGGTCTGTTAATGGAGAATCACGGCGTTTCGGTTCTGGTGGGCGTCAGCGACGAGCCTATCCCGCTGCCCTTCGTCATCGAAGAAGCCACGGCGGACCTCCACCCGGACCAGATACGCGCCATGGAGCGTCTATTTCACCTGCCGAATCTGGGAAAGATCGACGACTCCATCGTCAACAGTACTCACCGAACCGATGACGGTCACTCCTACCCGCTGGCCCTGTTCACGGCGCAGAGAGTCGACCTCGCGCTTCAGCGCCTGCATCACTACACGGCGACCGGCCCGGAACACTTCCAGGGTTTCGTGCTTTTTACCAATTACCAGCGCTATGTGGATGATTTCGTGGCGTTCGGCCGGGAAGCCGTCCGGGACGGAAACGAATATACAGCCTTCGTTGAGCCGGGCGACGTGGTAACCACCGCGCGAGCAAAATCGGACGACGATGCCGGATCCGCCAGCCGCCCGCCGATGCCGGCCTACCATCTCAAGCAGCCCGACGGCCTTGGCATCACCCTCATCAACATCGGCATCGGGCCCTCCAACGCCAAGACGATAACCGATCATCTGGCGGTGCTGCGCCCGCACTGCTGGCTTATGGTGGGTCACTGCGGGGGGTTGAGACGATCCCAGCAACTCGGTGACTACGTCCTCGCCCACGCTTACATACGCGAGGACCACGTCCTGGACCAGGACCTTCCGCTCTGGGTGCCCGTGCCGGCCATTGCGGAGATTCAGGTGGCACTGCAGGAAGCGGTGGCGGAAGTTACCGGTCTCGACGGTTCGGAGCTGAAGACGCGACTGCGCACCGGCACCGTCGCCAGCACCGACAACCGCAACTGGGAGCTACGATACGAGGAGCTCTACGAGCGATTCAGCCAGTCCCGGGCGGTGGCGGTGGACATGGAGAGCGCCACCGTGGCGGCGAACGGGTTCCGCCTGCGTGTGCCTTACGGCACCCTGCTCTGTGTCTCCGACAAGCCAATGCACGGTGAACTGAAACTTCGCAGTATGGCGAACGCGTTTTACCACACGCGCATCAACCAGCACCTCTCCATCGGCCTGGCAACGGTTCGCCGGCTCAAGGAATCGGGTATCGACGCCCTCCATTCCCGCAAGCTCCGCAGCTTCGACGAGCCGGCGTTCCGCTGATATCGGGGACTCCTCACACGTTTTCGATGTTGCCGCCCTCAAGGAGTATGCGGAGGGCGCGAGCCTCCTCCGCCGAGCCCCTGGCATAACCGCGGCCCGAACGCTTCAGTTCGCGACGGGCCTGGGCGAGGCGTGCCTCGTCACGGTTCGGAGAAAGTGCCGCGCCGAACGCGGTGATAAGGGCAACAACACCCGTCAGAAGAAGAATTCCAGCCATGATGACCTCCGTGAAAATTCAAGCTGCCAAGCGATGAGCGCAGTCTATCGTGCAGCGCACCATTTTCACGAATCACACCATGCATAACTGCTTTTCCGGCACGGAACAAAACACGTCAGGGAAACACGGTTCCCGTCATTGCTACGGGTGCCTCGCGAGCGCCTATTGCTGTCCGCTCGCGCGATCGGCGCACCGCCCCACGCGCTTGTCCCGATACATCGCTTCGTCGGCCCTGTGGAGGAGCGCGGAAGCAGTCCGCCCGTCCAGAGGATAGACGGCGATGCCGACGCTGGCCGCGACCCGCACCAACACCGAACCATGCCCCTGGCGAGGCACGACGAAGGGCTCCCGCATCGCCTGGCGCAGCTTGTCGGCCACTTTGTCGGCCTTTCCCGCTGTGGCGATATCCTCCAGCAGGACGACAAACTCGTCACCGCCGTAGCGGGCCACGGTGTCGTTGGCACGGAGCGTGTCTGCCGCCCGCCGGGCCAGAATGCGCAGAGCGGCGTCCCCTACCGTATGCCCGTAGCTGTCATTGACCGGCTTGAAGTCGTCGATATCGATGAACATTACCGCCAGCGGTTTCTCCGCGCGCTCCGCGCGCTGCAGCGCCCCCTGCAGTCTGCGCTCGAAATCCTCCCGATTCGGCAACCCCGTTAGGGCGTCCGTAAGAGCGCGATGGCGGTGGCTTCGAAGATCCTCGTCAAGCAATGTGGCCTGGTAGAACAGCGTCCGCCGCTGCCCCTCCAGCACGAAGGCTGCAAAGCCCACCAGAAGACTTGTCGCGAGCAGGTTGCTGAAATTGGTCGCCACCCAGACCGCCGGAATGACTCCCGGCAAGGCGGCAACGGGTAGATAGGCGCTCAGGAGCAGCACATTGACGGCCATGGCCGGCGCGAAACGCATACCGGAAAAGGTGTATGCCCACGTGATCACCAGCGCCAGCCCCAAGTAGTACGACAGCGCCACGTCCCGGGATC
>JASFMS010000408.1:0-3260 GCA_050117435.1 Ectothiorhodospiraceae bacterium
CTCCAGCGCGGTTTCCTGGGGCGAGGGGTTGAGCGCCTGAAGCAACCGCGCCTCCACGCGGGGCTCCAGCATGACCTGATCTTCCGGCAGCGGAATCTGAATGTCCGCGTATGCCAGATTGCGGTAGGGCTCCGGCACGAAGCTTTCCCGCGGCAGCGTCTCGATCACGTCCAGGATGCGCTCATCGAGCACTTCCCAGGGGCGGATCTGCTGCTCGACCATGTTGTAGCGTGCCCGCTCGAGGTTCAGGTCCGTCATGTCAGGCGCCTCATCAGTACCCCCAACGACAAAGGGAACGCTGACTGACTACCGCGTGCCTCTGCGCGGGTTGCTCAGCATTTCCCAAACCGGCGTAAAGCGTAAGGGGTTTGCAGGTGCCGGGCAAGTGATGTCGCGGCGCAGAAATCAATCGCCATTCCCTCGCCGGATCGCGTTTCGGGGCCACTCGGACGGCGCGCCCGGCTTGCATTTCCCCACCGTTCGCCCACACTGGTCGGCGCAACGATGACGAAGCGGGGGTGCCCGCGTTCGGTGAGACGCTGAGCGTTTTCCCGGCGCACGCGGGCTGAGAGAGTCCCTTAGAACCTGATCCGGTCCGTACCGGCGTAGGGAGCTTCCACAAGGAGGCATTCGGCGATCCGTAGCGCCGCGCTTCCCTGTCACCACTCTCTCCCATTATCCGAAACCCCATAGGGCGCGCTCCCCGCCTCGTCGCCATCCATCCTCAATCAGGAGGCGACACCCATGAGCGCGAGCAGCGATGACGTCCGCCACGCGGCGGCCGAGCTGAACGAGTCCGTCACCCGATCCTTTCCCAGTTCCCGCAAGATTTACGTGGCCGGTTCCCGGCCGGACCTTCGTGTGCCCATGCGCGAGGTCCGCCAGGCGGAGACGCCGTTCATGTTCGGCGCCGAACAGAACCCGCCGCTGTATGCCTACGACACCTCGGGCCCGTTCACGGACCCGGAGGCGGGAATCGATCTGCGCCGGGGGCTGGCGGCGCTGCGCGATCCCTGGATAGACGAGCGCGACGACACCCAGCCACTGGACGGCCCCAGTTCCCGGTACGGCCGGGAACGCCGGGACGATGCAGCGACCGACGCGCTTCGCTTCGAGCACATCCGCCGCCCCCGACGGGCGCAACCCGGCGTCAACGTCACGCAGATGCACTATGCGCGCCGAGGCATCGTTACGCCGGAAATGGAATTCGTCGCCATTCGCGAAAACCAGCGCCTGGAAGCGTACGCCGACCACCCGGAGTTGACGCGCCGCCACGCCGGCGAAGGCTTCGGCGCCCGTATTCCCGAGGCCATCACCCCGGAGTTCGTCCGCGACGAAATCGCCGCCGGCCGCGCCATTCTGCCCGCCAACATCAACCACCCGGAGAGCGAGCCGATGATCATCGGCCGAAACTTCCTGGTGAAGGTCAACGCCAACATGGGCAATTCCGCGGTGACCTCCTCCATCGCCGAGGAAGTGGAGAAGCTGGTGTGGGCGACGCGATGGGGCGCGGACACCATCATGGACCTGTCCACCGGCAAGCATATCCACGAGACCCGTGAGTGGGTCATCCGCAATTCACCGGTGCCGGTGGGAACAGTCCCCATCTACCAGGCGCTGGAGAAGGTGGACGGCGAAGCCGAGGCCCTCACCTGGGAGATCTACCGCGACACGCTCATCGAGCAGGCGGAGCAGGGCGTGGACTACTTCACCATCCACGCGGGCGTGCGTCTGCCCTTCATCCCGCTGACGGCGCAGCGGGTCACCGGCATCGTCTCCCGGGGCGGCTCCATCATGGCCAAGTGGTGCCTCGCCCACCACGAGGAGTCCTTCCTCTATACCCGCTTCGAGGAGATATGCGAGATCATGAAGGCCTACGACGTGGCATTCTCCCTGGGCGACGGCCTTCGCCCCGGCTCCATCGCCGACGCCAACGACGAGGCGCAGATGGCGGAGCTGCGCACGCTGGGCGAGCTCACCGAGATCGCCTGGCGGCACGACGTGCAGGTGATGATCGAAGGCCCCGGGCACGTGCCCATGCAGCGCATTCACGAGAACATGACCGAGCAGCTGAAGCACTGCCACGAGGCGCCGTTCTACACCCTCGGCCCGCTCACCACTGACATCGCCCCCGGCTATGACCACATCACCTCGGCCATCGGCGCGGCGATGATCGCCTGGTACGGCACGGCGATGCTCTGCTACGTCACGCCGAAGGAGCATCTCGGCCTGCCGGACAAGCACGATGTCCGCGACGGCATCGTCACCTACAAGATCGCCGCCCACGCCGCCGACCTGGCCAAGGGGCATCCCTCGGCGCAGATTCGTGACAACGCGCTGTCCAAGGCACGGTTCGAGTTCCGCTGGGAGGATCAGTTCAACCTGGGCCTGGACCCGGACCGCGCCCGGGAATTCCACGACGCCACACTGCCCCGCGAGGCCCACAAGCTGGCCCACTTCTGCTCCATGTGTGGGCCCAAGTTCTGCTCGATGAAGATCTCGCAGGAAGTGCGCGAGTACGCCGAAGCAAGGGGTATCGGCGATACCCAGCGGGCCGTTGAGGCAGGACTGGAGGAAAAGGCGGAAGAGTTCCGCGCCCAGGGAGCGCGCGTCTATCGTCCGGTATAGGGCCGCCTAGCGCTGCGCGTTCCAGTAGCCCCTGAGGAAACTGCGGACAACGGGCATGAGCATCCAGACCAGGGATGCCATGCCCCGCCGCTCGGTGGCGGGCGAAGGCCGCTTCCAGCCGAGGAAAAAACCGATTGAAAACCCGCCGGCAAGACTGAGCGGGTGCGCCGCGCGCCGACGCAAGCGAAAGTGCAGTGACCGGCCGTCAAGCCGGAGCCGGTCGGCATCCCGGCGCAGGCGCCGCTCACTCGCCGCGAGGCGTCGGCGCAGCCCGGTCATAGCCGGTAGCCTCCATCATCAGGCGACGGGTGGTGGGGAAGGTCAGTCTGGCGGAGAGCCGTCGTACCACGACTGCCAGGACGGCAGCACCGAACACATTGACGAGGGCGAGAGCACCGAGAACGCCCCCCAACGGCCAGCCGCGACCGAGCAGCCAGATAGCGGCCCCGGCCTGCGCCAGCCCCCAGGCGGCACAGACGCAGAGGGCAATCGCCACTGCGGACCACAGCATCCGCACAACGGTAGCGGCGGCGAGACGCGCCTCCAGGGACGCCAACTCAGTGGCATCCCAGGCCACATCACGCGCCGATGCAAACGTGCGGCCGAGCGCATCCAGCAGACCCGACTCGGCG
>JASFMS010000409.1:0-3260 GCA_050117435.1 Ectothiorhodospiraceae bacterium
GGTTGCCTTCTCCTCCGCCACCCAGGACATATCGGTGGACGCGTTTCGCATCGAGGCGGAACCGCGCCAGTACCAGGGCGCCATGGCCGCCACCTACCAGCTCGGCTGGCGCCTGGGCTTCCTCACCTCCTATACCGGCGCCCTGTACATGGCCTCCGCCAGCTCCTGGCACAGCACCTATCTGACCATGGCCGCGCTAACGCTGGTGGGCATGGTCACCGTGCTCGTCGCCCGCGAACCCGAGCATCACACCGGCCGCGATACCGCCATGCGCGAGCACCGCGCGGTGGCGTTCCTGGAGCGCAACGTCCACCTGCCGCAGACCCTGCGGCATGCCGGCGCCTGGTTCGTGGGCGCCGTCGTCTGCCCGCTGCTGGACTTCTTCAGCCGCAACGGTCTGCTCGCCATCGCCATACTGGCGCTGGTCGCCACGTTCCGTATCAGCGACATCGCCATGGGGAGCATGGCGAACCCGCTCTATATCGACCTCGGATTCTCCAAACCCCAGATCGCCGATATCAGCGGTGCCTACGGCCTGGGCATGACCATCGTCGGGGCGCTCATCGGCGGCAGCGTCGTGGCGCGTTACGGCATCATGCGGCCGTTGCTGGGCGCCGCCGTGCTGGCCGCTGCCACCAATCTGCTGTTCGCCTACATGGGCAGCCGGGGGGAACCGGACCTGTGGCTGCTGACCTTGACCATCAGCGCCGACAATCTCACCGGAGGGCTTGCCGGCTCGGTGTTCATCGCCTGGCTCTCCAGCCTCACCAGCCCGACGTACACGGCCACCCAGTACGCACTGTTCAGCTCGCTCATGACGCTGCCCGGCAAGTTCCTTAGCGGCTTCGGGGGCGTGGTGGTTGACGCTCAGGGCTATTCGGCGTTCTTCATCTACACGGCCCTGCTGGGCGTGCCCGCCATCCTGCTGGTGGCGTTCCTGATGCACCGGGGCAACGGCGGCGCGGTGGCGGAACACCTGCAGACCGACGGCGCCGAGACACGATACTGATAGCTCCGACCTATTGCTTTGATCCGAATAATCGATTTTACCGATCGCACTCCCCCCCATAGACTGCCTGCGTGGTTTCCAAAGGCAGCAACTGGAGTGAATCGAACATGAGCGTACTGGTCGCGAAGCAGGCACCGGATTTCACCGCACCGGCGGTTCTGGGCGACGGCACCATCAAGGAGGACTTCCGCCTCTCCGACCTGCGGGGTCGTCACGTGGTGCTGTTTTTCTGGCCGCTGGACTTCACATTTGTATGTCCGTCCGAGATCATTGCCCATGACAACCGTTACGCCCAGTTTCAGGAGCGTGGCGTCGAAGTGGTGGGCGTATCCATCGATTCCGAGTTCACCCACTACGCGTGGCGCAACACGCCGGTGAACAAGGGCGGTATCGGGGAGGTCAAATTCCCCATCGTGGCTGACAAGACCCACGAGGTCTGCCGCGCCTACGGAATCGAGCATCCCGCCGACGGTGTGGCCCTGCGTGCGTCCTTCCTCATCGACAAGGACGGCGTCGTGCAGCACCAGGTGGTGAACAACCTGCCCATCGGCCGCTCGGTGGAAGAGATGCTGCGCGTCGTCGACGCCCTGCAGTTCACCGAGGAGCACGGCGAGGTCTGCCCCGCCGGCTGGCAGAAGGGCCAGGAGGGCATGAAACCGGACGCCTCTGGCGTCGCCAATTATCTCTCCGAGCACGCCGAGTCGCTCTAGGCGGCATCCCGCTCGCGTTGGGCGCGGTGCCGCGGGCATCGCGCCCCGTGTTCGACAAGGCAGCCGGAACGCAGGAGCAACAATCCATGAGCGAGACCAAGCACGCGAAACTTCTGATACTGGGCTCCGGCCCCGCCGGTTACACGGCGGCCGTGTACGCAGCCCGGGCCAACCTGGATCCGGTACTGGTGACGGGCCTGCAGATGGGCGGGCAGCTGACCACCACCACGGACGTGGACAACTGGCCCGGCGACGTGGAGGGTCTGCAGGGGCCCGCGCTGATGGATCGCATGAAGGAACACGCGGAGCGGTTCAACACCGAGATCATCTTCGATCACGTCAACGAGGTGGACCTGGGTCGCCGCCCCTTCCGGCTGCAGGGTGACAGCGGCGCGTACACCTGTGACGCCCTGATCATCGCCACCGGCGCCTCGGCCCGCTATCTGGGGCTGGATTCCGAGGAAGCGTTCATGGGCAAGGGCGTCTCCGCCTGCGCCACCTGCGACGGCTTCTTCTACCGCAACCAGGACGTGGCCGTGATCGGCGGCGGCAACACCGCGCTGGAGGAAGCACTGTACCTCTCCAACATCGCGCGGCACGTGACCATGGTTCACCGCCGTGACAAGTTCCGGGGCGAGAAGATCCTCCAGGACCAGGTCTTCAAGAAGGCCAGGGAGGGCAAGATCACCGTGCGCTGGGACAGCGTGCTGGACGAGGTGCTCGGCGACGAGACCGGCGTCACCGGCATCCGCATCAAGGATGTGAAAAGCGGGGGCACCGAAGACGTTAACGTCGCGGGCGCGTTCATCGCCATCGGCCACAAGCCGAATACGGATCTGTTCCAGGACCAGCTGGATATGGAAGGCGGCTACATCCGCGTGAAGAGCGGACTGGACGGCAACGCCACCGCCACCAGCGTGCCCGGCGTTTTCGCCGCCGGCGACGTAATGGACCACGTCTACCGCCAGGCCGTGACCTCGGCGGGCACCGGCTGCATGGCGGCCCTGGACGCCGAGAAGTACCTGGACGCGCTGGAACTGGAACGCGGCGACGCGGAAAAGGCCGCGGAAGACGCGGACGCAATGACGGAGACCTCCGCCTGAGGCGGGGGTCACCCCCCTCAAGTGGCCGGAGTCACTGGAGCCATGACCGATCGAAGCGAACAGACTGGCGACCTGACCCTCTACTACAGCGACTTCTGCGGTTTCTGCGTCCGCGTGCTGCAGGTCATCGACAGGCTGGGCATAAGCGTAGAGCTGAAGAACGTGGTCACCGAGCCCGCCTATCGCCGGGAGCTGGCGGAAGGCGGCGGCAAGCGCATGGTGCCGTGCCTGCGAATCCGTCAGAACAGCGGCGACGACTACTGGATGTACGAGTCGGCGGACATCATTCACTACCTGGTCCAACGATTCGGCGAGGAAGCACTGCAGAGCGGCCGCTGACCCCCCGCCAGTCGGACGTCAAAACGCCCCGTTTTCGCTATCCTGAGCGCGTAAGCGAGGAGGAACCGGGGCAATGCGGCGAAAATTTGCGGTAATCGG
>JASFMS010000410.1:0-3259 GCA_050117435.1 Ectothiorhodospiraceae bacterium
CGGCCGGTATCGCCGTTGAAGATGCCTTCCTCCTCGAAGCGGGAGTAGGCGTCGGCGGAGAGCACTTCGGCCCATTTGTAGCTGTAGTAGCCGGCTGCGTAGCCGCCGGCGAAGATGTGGGCGAAGGTGTTGGGAAAGCGGTTGAAGGGCGGCGGTTTCACCACGGCCACCTGGTCGCGGACCTCGTGAAGTAACGGGTAGATGCGCGCCCCCTGCTGCGGGTCGTGCTCCAGGTGCAGGCGGAAGTCGAACAGGGAGAATTCCAGCTGCCGGACCATCTGCATGGCGGAATGGAAGTTGCGGCTGGCCTTCAGCTTCTCGAAGAGGGAGTCGGGCAGCGGCTCGCCGGTTTCGTGGTGGGCGGCGAACAGGTCCAGCGCCTCCCGCTCCCAGGTCCAGTTCTCCATGAACTGGCTGGGCAGCTCCACCGCGTCCCAGGGGACGCCGTTGATGCCGCTGACGCTCGGACAGTCCACCCGGGTGAGCATGTGGTGGAGGCCGTGGCCGAATTCGTGGAACAGGGTCTCCACCTCGTCGTGGGTGAGCAGCGCGGCGGCGTCGTCCACGGGCGGGGTGAAGTTGCAGGTGAGGTAGGCCACCGGCGTCTGCAGGCCCCCGGCGGTGCGGAAGCGCACGCGGCATTCGTCCATCCAGGCGCCGCCGCGCTTGTGGGCGCGGGCGTAGAGGTCGGTGTAGAACTGTCCGCGCAGCTCGCCGGCCTCGTCGCGGATCTCGAAGAAGCGCACGTCGTCGTGCCAGGTATCCACGCCGCCGCGCTCGGCAATGCGAATGCCGTAGAGTCGCTCGACGATGCCGAACAGGCCGTCCAGCACGCGGTCCACCGGAAAATAGGGGCGAAGGTCTTCCGGCGAGAGGTGGAAGCGGGCCCGGCGCAGCTTCTCGGTGTAGTAGCCCACGTCCCAGGCCTGAAGCTCGTCGACGCCATGCTCCTCCCGGGCGAAGCGCTGAAGCTCGGCGTATTCTTCCTGGGCCTTCGGCCGGCTGCGTTCGGCGAGGTGGTGCAGGAAGTCCATCACCTCGTCGGTGGAGTGCGCCATCTTCGGCTCCAGGGACAGCTCGGCGTAGTTGTGGAAGCCGAGCAGCCGAGCCTGCTCGTGGCGAAGCGCGAGTATTTCCTCCATGACCGGGAGGTTGTCCCAGCGCCCGGCGTCGGGACCGGTATCCGAGGCGCGGGTGGTCCACGCCTCGTAGACTTCCCGCCGCAGCTCCCGGTCGTCCGCATAGGAGAGCACGGCGAAGACGCAGGGGAAGTCCAGGGTGAGCAGCCAGCCGTCGCGGCCTTCCCGTTGCGCGGCCTGGCGGGCGACGCTGCGGGCGGATTCCGGCAGGCCGGCCAGCGCCTGCTCGTCGACGACAGGTTTCTTCCACGCGTTGGTGGCGTCCAGCAGGTTTTCCTCGTAGCGGGCGCCGAGCTCGCTGAGGCGCTGGGCGATTTCGCCGAAGCGGGCCTTCTTCTGCGCATCCAGAGCCACGCCGGCCAGGCGGAAGTCCCGCAGGGCGTGGTCGACGGTCTGCTGCTGGGCACGGCTGAGATGGTCGTATTCGCCGTTTTCGCGGATGTGGCGGAAGGCCTGGTAGAGGCGCGTGTTCTGGCCCAGCTCCGTGTGGTAGCGGGAGAGCTTGGGCAGGCAGGCGTTGTAGGCCTTGCGCAGGGCCTCCGTGTTGACCACGGCGTTCATGTGGGACACCGGCGACCATGCCTTGCCCAACCGGTCCTCCATGGCCTCCAGCGGCGCGACGAGGTTGTCCCACGTGTAATCGTCAGTGGCGCCGAGGAGCTCCTCCAGGCCGCGCCGGTTGTCGGCCAGTACTTCGTCGATGGCCGGTTCCACGTGCTCCGGGCGGATCTCGGAGAAACGGGGGAGGGTGTCGGTATCCAGCAGGGGGTTGGTCATGGTGTCTGTTTTGCTCGGCATCTGTGGCGTCCGTTACATTGTCCGGGCGGCGGCGCCGCGGGGACCCGATCCTCCTATTCTCACCACTGGAGCGTGACCTGCCAATGGCAAAGCACTTCGATCTCATCTGTATCGGCGGCGGCAGCGGCGGCATCGCCACCGCGAGACGCGCGGCGAGTCACGGCGCCCGCTGCGCGGTGGTGGAGGAGTCCCGGCTGGGCGGCACCTGCGTCAACGTGGGCTGCGTGCCCAAGAAGGTGATGTGGAATGCGGCTCACACCGCCGAAGCCATGGAACGCGCCGGGGATTACGGCTTCGCCGTGGATGTCCGCGGTCTCGACTGGGCCTCGCTGGTGGAGCGGCGTGAGGCTTACATCCGGCGTCTGAACGGCATCTACGGCCGCAATCTTGAGAAATCGGGCGTGGAGCTGATTCAGGGTGCGGCCCGCTTCGTGGATGCCCATACGGTCGAGGTGGACGGCGAGCGTTTCAGCGCCGAGCGCTTCGTCATCGCCGTGGGCGGGCGGCCGGTGGTCCCGGAGGTGCCCGGGGCTGATCTGGGCATCGACTCCGACGGTTTCTTCGCCCTGAGGGAGCGTCCGCGCCGGGTGGCCGTGGTTGGGGCGGGCTACATCGCCGTGGAACTGGCTGGGGTGCTGCATCATCTGGGCAGTCAGACCTCGCTGGTGGTGCGGCGGGATACGCCCCTGCGCGGTTTCGATGCCGGTATTCGGGATGCGTTCATGGAGAACGCCCGGGCCGACGGCCTGGATATCGTGTGCCACTTCGTCCCCGCCGCGCTGGAGCGCGACGAGAGCGGTCTGTGCATTCGGGCCGAGGACGGCCGCAAACAGGGCGGATTCGACCAGGTGATCTGGGCGGTGGGGCGAAAGGCCAATACCGATCGGCTCGACCTTGCCGCCGCCGGGGTGGAGATGCGCAACGACGGCGTGGTTCCGGTCGACCGCTGGCAGGCCACCAATGTCCCGCACATCTTCGCCCTGGGTGACGTGACGGGAAAGTTTCCGTTGACCCCCGTGGCTATCGCCGCCGGTCGGCGTCTGGCGGACCGACTGTGGGGCGGGCAGAGCGAGCGCTACCTGCCCTACGAGAACATCCCCACGGTGGTGTTCAGCCATCCACCCATCGGCACTGTCGGGCTTACGGAGGAGCAGGCCATTCAGCAGTTCGGCGAGGAAGCGGTGGAGGTCTATACCAGCCGTTTCGTGCCCATGGAGTTTGCGCTCGCCGATCAGGACGACAAACGCCGCTCCACCATGAAGCTTGTCTGCGTGGGCGAGGAGGACCGCATCGTCGGCGCCCATATCTTCGGCGTCGGCGCC
>JASFMS010000411.1:0-3258 GCA_050117435.1 Ectothiorhodospiraceae bacterium
CGTGGCCACCAGCGTCACGTTCAGGGACGCGTTTGCCGTTGACATGGCGCCCCCTGACGCAAATGGACCCATTGAGGCGACTTTAGCACTTAGCGGCCACCCGGCAACCCGCCACACTTCAAACACTGGGCGCCTTTGCCAGGACAGCAAACAAGGAGACACCGTCATGGAAACCGAGCTCAACGGCTGGAACGTGGACGCGATGAACGCGGCGATCGAGACCGTGCGACAGCAACCGAAGGCCGGGCGGCTTAGCTGGCGCAGCCGCGTGGTGTGGGACGGCGGCTTCGGCCTGGACGTGCACACCGAAACGATCGAACAGCTCGGCCAGGTAATGCGGCGGCGCTTCACTCTGCGCGGCGACCACCCGCCGGAGCTGCTCGGCCAAAACACCGGACCGACCGCCATCGAAACCGTCATGGCCGCCCTTGGCTCGTGCATGGCGGGGGCTTTCGCCGCCCAGGCAACGGCGCGCGGCGTCGAGATCCGGAGCCTGGAGGTCGAGGTGGAAGCGGATATCGATCTCAACGGCTTCTTCGGGCTGCAGGCGATCCCGCCAGGGCTGTCGAACGTGGCCCTGTCATTCCACGTCGAGTCCTCTGCGGATCCGGACACGGAGCAGGAGATCCTGGACGCTGCCTGCTCCGTTTCGCCCGTGTTCGACACGGTAACAAGGCCGGTCGCGGTGGAGACCCGACTGATCCGGGCCGGCGCCACGACCGACTCCGCCGCTAACGTCCGGGGTTGAGACGCAGACGAGTCCCGCAGACTCGACGGGGAGGAGCCATCGATGAAGACAATGTCCGCACAACCCGGCCCCGAATGGCTGGACGCGAACCGCTTCGACGAGGTCATCACCGACCAGCGGCGCCTGCGTGAAATCGTCAAGCCGCCTTCACGCTACGTGGCGCACAAAGTCATCGACCACATCGACGGCCTCTGCCGTCGATTCATCGCGGCCGCGCCGTTTGCGGTTATCGGCTCCACGGGCACTTCCGCCACAGTGGACCTCTCGCCCAAAGGCGATGCGCCGGGATTCGTCAAGGTGCTGGACCCGCATACGCTGGCCATCCCGGACCGGCTCGGAAACAACCGGGCCGACACCCTCTGCAATCTGCTGGAGGACGACCGCCTGGGACTGATCTTTCTCGTGCCGGGGAAAAGGGAGACGCTGCGCGTCGGCGGCCGCGCGGCCATCGTGCGCGACGCCCGGTTGAGTCGGCGCCTGGCGCACAACGGCCGCGAGCCGAACCTGGCCATCGTCGTGCGCGTCTCACGTGCCTACTTCCACTGCGCCAAATGCATGATTCGCGCCGGGCTCTGGGAACCCGATAGCTGGCCGGACGCAAGCGCTCTGCCGTCCCTGGCGGAGACCATGGTGCGCCACGGCAAACTCCCGGACCCGGTTGAGGAGGTGCAGGAAATCGTCCGGCGCGACGCGGAAAACCGGCTCTACTGAGGGCACGGGCGTCGTCGGCCGGAACGGCGCAGGATCATGGGTCCGCGGCGCGCGCAACGCCGTCGCCCAACAGCGGCTGCGAGCACATTGTGCGGCTCCGAAGGACGCTCCGTGGCGGCGCTGTGAACGGCGTTGGCATTCCAGCAAAGAGCTACAGCTATTCGCTGCGGACGCCGCATTGCCACAGCGCCGCGCGGAAACGCAGAGGCACGCGGAAATTCTAGCCCGAGGCGTTGCCGATGATGAAGATGACGAGGATCAGAAACAGGAATACGAGCGTTGCGACGATCAATGCATCTCTGATCAGAGTCGTGCCTACCCAATCCCCATCGATGATTTCCTTGCGAACGCGGAAGAATTCCCAGGTCCCGAGCGCAATAACCAAACCACCGAGAATGAAAAGCACCAACGGCACCCAGAACCGCATCATGCCCGAGGTCGCGACGGCGCTCGGAATGCCCGCGGCATTGAGCAGCAGGTGAAACCGCTCGATGACGAAGCCCAGCGTGATGAAGCCAACACTGGTCCGAATCCAGTTGAGAAGGTTCCTCTCGTTGGAGAGCTGGGAACGCTGCATGTTCTGGAACAGCATGCCGCGTTGCCAGTCGGTCAGACTGGGATCCTCCAGGACTCTGGTCGTCGACTTTTCCATGGCTTCCGGCTCCTTCCTTCACCGTGTGGGTAATAGCGACGGTGAATATCATCCTTCACGGGTTCTCCGACGTCGACCAGGCAGGCACCTGTCACTACGCACGTGCTGCGCCAGAAGCCCACGCGCCCGCGGAAAGACGCCGCACTTCGCGCACCTCCGATTCATCCAGACCGATCGCGCGCAGAAACTCCCGGTGCGCTTGCGGGGCGTC
Organism: Ectothiorhodospiraceae bacterium; assembly: GCA_050117435.1. Classification (GTDB taxonomy): domain Bacteria; phylum Pseudomonadota; class Gammaproteobacteria; order Nitrococcales; family Nitrococcaceae; genus JASFMS01. Next base: position 2,323 of record JASFMS010000411.1, read on the forward strand.
ACGTTCGAATGCTGCGTGCCAGCGGTGCCTTGCCTCCTCGTCCATTCCCGCCTCCTCGAGCATCCTTACCCACTGTTCCACGTCGACCTGCGGATGGCTCGGGTGTCCGCAGCGGCGCTGAAGCAACTGAACGACCAGACGTTGCTGCGCCCGCAGGCGGGATATCTCCTCATTCAGCACGGACAACCGGTTCTCGAGCGCTGCCTCCAGGGTATCTGCCGCACCTGTCGCCAGGATCTCCCGAATTTCCCTGAGCGGCAGCCCCGCCCGGCGGAATGTCTGAATGCGCTGCATACGCCGAGCGTCCGACTCGGTGTAGAGACGGTAACCGGCGGGGCTATGAGCACTCGGCGTCAACAGGCCAATGCGGTCGTAATAGAGCAGAGTCGAGCGCGAGAGCCCGAAGCGTCCGGCGAACGCGGTAACGGTCTGGGCTTTCACGGGGATTCCGGTGTTGCGGGACCCAACGGCTCACGGTCCGGCTTCAGCCAACCGGCGCACGCTTCGGCGGAGTTCAGCCGCTCGCTGCTGTAGTAGCGGTTCAGGACGCCGAGACAGTCGTCCACCAGATCGGGGTTGGCCTGAAGAAAAGCTTCAAACCCCTCACCCTGCTTCATTCGCAGCGCCATGATGCGTAGCAGTGCCTCGCTTAGCGTATGGTTGAACTTGCCCGGCGCGCCGAATTTCGCGGCGAAGTCCCGGATGCCACCGCACACAAGGTCGCGGGATGCGTCCGGACCGTAGCGGGACAGGTGCAACCAGGCTATACGCAGATGTCCCCGGTGATCGAGGTGTTCCGCCGCGAGTTCACGGCCGGCAAAACGCTCGAGAAAGGTGTCGTCGTCCAGAAACATAGCCGTCTCTCCGTCCGGAAACGGCCGAGCCTCGCGTGTGAAGCCGTAGTCGGGTCAATTACCCGATTCCCCGTCGCTCAAT
>JASFMS010000412.1:0-3256 GCA_050117435.1 Ectothiorhodospiraceae bacterium
GGACCCAGAATAATGCGACCCACATCCCCCGGCAGCACGGAGGTCATGGCGAAAATGAGCACGGACGCCACCGCCAGGGTCACCGCGAGCAGCAACACCCGTCGGAGCACGAAACGCGTCATTGAGCTATCCCGCTATGCGAGCCAGGCGCTGGTCAGGTCCAGGTAGTTGGACATGTTCCCGCTGACACCGCGGACGTTCCGGCGTACTGGTCGGAGGCCATCGTTGAAGTAGGTGATGACGGTCGGCACCTCTTCGTTGAGAATCTCCGCGAGCCGCGTTCCCAGGCGGGAGCGTGCCGCCAGCTCCGGCTCCGCCTCGAACTTCGTAAGCAGGCTGTCGAACTCGTCGTTCTTCCAGTGCGCGGCATTCCACTGAGCATCGCCACGGAAGGCCACGGAGAGAATCTGCCCGGCGGTGGGACGGCTAACCCAATCCGTCAGGCCGAAGCTGACGTCGGTCCAGTGATCGTAGTAGACATTCAGCGGCTCGACCTTGAGCTTCACATCGATTCCGGCCTCGGCCAGCATCTGCTGGGCAAGCACACCGTACTGCGGCAGCTCGGCAATGCGACCGATGTAGAGCTCGGTCTGGAAACCGTTGGGCATGCCCGCGTCCGCCAGCAGTTGCCGGGCCTTCTCCACCGACCGTTCGCGCTGGGCGACCTTTACGTCCTCGGGATAGATGGGTGCGATGGGATGGTCGTCACCGAGCTCGGCGTTGCCCCCCAGCAGGGCACTGATCATGGCCGGCCGGTTCATCGCCAGCGCCACGGCCTGGCGCACCCGGACGTCGTCGAACGGCGGCTTGTCGGTGCGCATGGCGAGCTGGCGGTGCTGTGCCGTGGGCACGGACAGGACGTCAACGGTGGTGTCCTCGAATAGTGGCTGGGCGTCGATGAACCCCACCAGCAGCATCATGTCCACTTCGTCGCCCTGCAGCGCGAGCACCTGAGGCTGGGAACCGTCGTAGAGGCTCATGGACACGCCGTCCAGATAGGGTTTCGGCGCGTCCCAGTAATCCGGGTTGCGCTCGAAAGTCGCCCCCTCCTGGGGCTTGTAACCCGTCATCCGGAACGGCCCGGTGCCCACCGGTTTGCCGGCGAAGTCGCCGTCGTAGTCTTCCGGAAGAATCACCGCGTTGTAGATCTGCGTGTAGTACGGAAACGCACCCACCGGGCGCTGCAGATCGAAGCGCACCGTGTAGCGGTCATCGGCGCTCACGCCCGAGGGCTTCAGAAACGGTAACTGCGAGGCGGCCACGCTGGCGCCGTCCGGATCCACCAGTCGCCGGAAGGTGGCCACGACGTCCGCGGACGTCATCTCCCGGCCGTCATGGAAGCGAACTCCCTTTCGCAGGTTGAATATCCAGCGTTTACCACCGTTCTCCGGATGCCAGTCGGTAGCCAGCACCGGGCGCAGGGAAAGATCCTGCTCGGCCCAGACCAGGTACTCCCCCACCTGCTGCACCATGGCAATGGCGCCACCGGCGTTCATCTTCAATGGATCGATGGTCTTCGCGGCAGGCAGAGCGACACGCAAAGTCCCACCGCGCTGCCGAGGCCCCGGTTCGGCGGCGCGAATGACTCCTGACCACAGGCCATACGTCCCGGCGGCGGCGCCCGCCAGCCCCATCGACCGCAGCAATCGACGCCGCTGCAGGTCGGTGGCTCGCTTGTCGTCCCGCGGGTTGCGGCTACGGGTCATGGTCCTTCCTCCGTTTGGCGAATCCATCAACGCAAACTCGTCCGCCCGGGCCGTCGGCACGGCCCGCAGACTATGGACAATTCGGGAATCGCGCTCTTTACTCCCGGCTCCCCTTGCTTCCGTCAGGCAGATTGCCGAAGAGGCGCTCCAGCTCCTCCCTGGCCTTCTGCTCCTCGGTTTTCGGTCCGGGCGTACCCGCCATGTCCTGCGTGTCGTTCTCGGGAGAGCGCGATGAGCCGGCGCCGAACAGCGCTTCCAGTTCTTCCCGTGCCCGATCGGCCTCCGCCTGCGCCTCCGGTGAAAAGGCATCGGACCGGGGAAGGTAATACTCGCAGTAGTTGGCCCGTTCCTTGTCCTCCGGCGGGTGAGTGCGGTCATCCGTGCAGCCGCCGGCGTAGCGCCGGTCATAGCGCCGGCACATGCGGCAACAGTGCAGCTCCGCATAGCAGGAGAGGCAGTTGCTATGCCGTGTGATCGGCTTCGGCACAGCCTTCAGCGAGGCGCCGCATTTCCAGCAGACAAGCTCACTCATACGCAAAAGTGTAGCGGAGCGGTGTATTTCGCAAGGCCATGGCGGGTTACGGGCCAGTCCGCGGCGCTTTTCCCTCGAAAACCATACGTTGACACGCCAGCACCCGCAAGAGCGCATCCCGGGACGATCCCGCCCCTGCCACAGGGCATCCGGCCGTGAACCGGACTCGGGTTTTCGTGTCAGAATCGACGTAGCCAGGCGCAGATCCCGGGTTTTCGGCATGGAACATCCACACATCGAAGCGACGTCGGACACTACCGAGCGTTACCGCCAGCTGGCGGCCGCGGCCAGGGCACTGACCGAGGGCGAACCCGACCGGATCGCCAACTACGCGAATGTCGCGGCGCTGCTTTACGCGGACCTGCCGGACGTGAACTGGGTGGGTTTCTATCGGGTGCTGGAGGAGACCCTCGTCGTCGGCCCGTTTCAGGGGAAGGCCGCCTGCGTGCGGATTCCCTTCGGTGAGGGTGTATGCGGAACCGCCGCCCTGCGCCGCCAGACGGTGGTGGTGGAGGATGTGGACGCCTTTCCCGGCCACATCGCCTGCGACGCCGCAAGCCGCAGCGAGATCGTCGTGCCCGTGGTGCGCAATGGCGAGGTGGTCGCCGTCCTGGACGTGGATTCCCCGAAAGCGGGTCGGTTCGACGATCGGGACCGGCGGGGGCTGGAAAAGGTCGTGGCGGCGATACCGTGACCCGACGTCAATTCGTCCCACGAACCGACTTCGACTTGAAGGGCAGAGAAGTCCCGCAACACCGCCACTGTATGCCGAGGAACCCTGCCAGCGGTGTCTCGCCGCAAATGCGGTCAGGCATATTGCCGTGGACCGGACATACGTCGTACCCAGGGCAATAGCAGCAAGGGCCGATTCCACTCTCGGCCCTCACGCTCCCTTCATCACCTGCAGGCGGGCGCATTCAGCCACGGACGGAGCCCCGTGAGAGCGGACGCCGGCGGGCCGCGTTCCGGCTTTCACGCAATCCCGTTCATCGGTGTCCATCTGTGGCCGAACGCAAGC
>JASFMS010000413.1:0-3254 GCA_050117435.1 Ectothiorhodospiraceae bacterium
CGGCTTTAGGGGCGACACTCCCGGTAACAGAAGCGTCATTTTTCATTTGAACATTGACGCAAGAGGCCTATAATCCCGACATCCGGGCTTGGGTGCAGTGCAACATGTGAGGTCCGTCGCCCTTGAGTCGGAGCCCGGAACGGACCTTCGGAGGTGGCTCGCATGGCGAGAGCCATTACCGTAGAACAGCTGGCCGGCGAGCGCCGTGCCTACCGGAACACCGGCGGAGACAGCGACACCAATCGGGAGCTGGGCTTCGTGCCGGCGTTTCTCGACACGGCCACCGGCATTGTGTACCTGTCGCGCAACCCCGACGGCACACTGGCCTGTTGCCACTGTCTCGACGGCTTGCCGGGGACGTTGGTCGTGGAGCGGGACGACGGCGGTCGGGCGATCGCCGTGAAGGCCACGGTAGTTTCCGGCTTTGAGCGGGGCGGCTGTTTCTACACCCGGGAGCAGGCAGCGCGTTTCGTCGGCGGCGGCTGATTCGCGCGGGCACGGCCTGTGACGGCCGTGGTGTCTCATTTTTCGCGCTTCCGCTATCCTCTCCGTCCATGACCTGGACACAGATCTCCTTCGAAATCCCTTCGGACCAGTGTGACGGCGTCGAGCAGGTGCTCGAGACGGCCGGGGCGCTTTCCGTGACATACTCCGATCCGGGCGACGACCCGATCCTTGAGCCGGCGCCGGGGGCGGTGAACCTGTGGGAACGGGTGCGCCTGGTGGCGTTGATGGACCCGGAGGCCGCCAACCTGGAGTCATTGCGCCGCAGTCTGGGGGAGCGTCTCGGTTGCGATCCGCCGGGCTGGACGGTGGAAAGACTGGAAGATCGGCTCTGGGAGCGGGCGTGGATGGATCATTTCACACCCATGCGCTTCGGCGCCGATCTCTGGGTGGTGCCGAGTCACATGGAGCCGCCGGAACCCGGGGCGGTCAATCTGCGCCTGGATCCGGGGCTCGCCTTCGGCACGGGCACTCATCCCACCACTGCGCTGTGCCTGGAGTGGCTGGCCGAGAATCCGCCTCGCGGCTTCGAGGTCATCGACTACGGCTGCGGTTCCGGCATCCTTGCCGTCGCGGCTCTCAAGCTGGGAGCCGCCCGCGTCCATGGCGTCGACAACGACCCCCAGGCCCTGGAAGCCAGCCGCACGAATGCGCGGGCGAACGACGTGGCCGGGGGCCTGCGGTTGAGCGGACCCGATGAGCCCGATCCGCCCGCGGCCGACCTGGTGCTGGCAAATATTCTCGCCAATGTTCTCATCGAGCTGCAGCCGCGCCTTTCCAGGGCGACCCGGCCCGGCGGGCAGATTGTGCTCTCAGGTATTCTCAATGATCAGGCCGGCTCCGTGATGGCGGCTTTCGAGGACGACTTCATTCTGGAGCCGCCGCTTCAGCGCGAGGACTGGGTCTGCATTACGGGGATGCGGCGTCGATGAACCGCTGCTGCCGAAACGGTGCGCCGGCGGCGCCTGCTGCAGTCCGCCGGAGGGCTCGAACGCGGCTGTATTGAGCATGTATACCCAGTGCCCGGGCTGTCTAACGCTGTTTCACATCCGTCGCAGCCACCTGCACGCCGCAGGCGGTGTGGTGCGCTGTGGCCTGTGTAACGAGGCTTTCAACGCCCTGAATGGGCTTTGCCGCGAGCTGCCGCAAGGCCTGCCGGTGGACCCCAGGGAACTGGCGCGGTTGCTGCGGGAGGCCGAGCGGGACGCTGAGGACGACGACGCCCCCGTAGCTTTGCAGGCCGAACCGTCCGCGGGCGCGACAGCGCCGGCCCCGGCACCCGTCTCCGGCGGCGATGAAGGGCCGCTCGAGTCCGAGACGCTGCCAGATCCCCCGGCAACGGAGGAGAGGGGGGCCGGGGACTCGGCCGAGGCCGAGCCGGTTCTGCGGGCGGCCGAGCCTGGGCACGACGGCGTGACGACGGACTGGCATCTGGCGACCGCACTGGAGGTGGAGTCGACAGCCCGCGAGCGCCAGACGCGTCGGCGCTCGTGGCTTTGGGGGCTGGGCATTGTTGTGGCCTGCGTGGCGCTGGCGTTGCAGCTGGTGTGGTTCAAGCGCGAGGATTTGGCCCAGATGTCGGCATGGCGGCCCTGGGTCGCTCGCCTGTGTTCGCTGGCCGGTTGCCGTTTGCCGCCGCTGCATAAGCCTTCCGCCGTGGGTGTGGCGGAGCGCGCCCTGGTGGCGGCACCCGGCGGGCAGGGTGATCTGGTATTCACCGCCACCATTGTTAACCGGGCGGAGCAGTCTGTTGCCTGGCCGCAACTCGGCCTGACACTTCGACGTCTAAACGGGACGGTGGCATGGAACCGCTGGTTTGCCGCCGGCGAGTATCTCGCCCGGGCGCGGCCGGGGGAGGGCGGAATGGAGCCGGGCCGGCGCTACGCCGTCCGCCTGGTGCTTCCGGACCCCGGAGCCGGTGCGGACAATTTCGAAGTGGACTTCCGCTGAGGCCCCGTAATCGCGCTTTAACCTCGGCGGCTTTGCGTTTATTATCGGAGCCCTTCCTGCGCTCGTCCCGTCGATGCAACGGGGCCGGCGCCCGTCCTCTGCAGGGAAAAATAATCCGAGAAACAGCGCTTGAGCACTTGCGCGACAGGGTCTTGATTGCAGGCATGGAAAAGCACGCCACACAGCCGATAGACAACAACGAGCAAGGCGGCGGCCCCGCTCGCGGGCAGCGCGGTGTCGGACCGATCCGCGCCCACGTGCGTGATGCGCTCGATGCCTACTTCCGCCAGCTCAATGGTTACGACGGTGCCGGGCTCTACAAGATGGTGATGACCGAGGTGGAGATCCCGCTGCTGGAGGTCGTGATGCGGGAGTGCGGGGGAAACCAGACCAAAGCGGCCGAAGTCCTCGGCATCAACCGCGGTACTCTGCGCAAGAAACTGCAGCACTACGGGCTTGAGCTCTAGGGAAACGCTGAACCATTCCCGCGTGCCTCTGCGCTTGCTGGCGGCGCTGTGGCAAGGCGGCGTTCGCCGTGAATGGCCGTAGCCCTTTACAAGAACGCCAACGCAGTCCACAGCGCCGCCAGCAAGCGCCCATAGACCATCTGGCTTCTTTGCTCGATTGGAGCGGAGTCGACTCCGTTCGGACCGAGTTCGGCGGCCGGTGGTCAACGGGGCCGCACAGCACGCTCGCAGCCGGTGTTGCGCTGCTTGGCTGTACCGCCAAGTACAGCACTGCGCAGCGCGCCTTGCCTGCGAGCGTGCTGTGCGGCCAGAGGCGCGCGCGAATGGTTCAGC
>JASFMS010000414.1:0-3250 GCA_050117435.1 Ectothiorhodospiraceae bacterium
CGTGCCGGTAACGGCTGAGCCCGGCGCCCTGTCTCCCGCCGGTGCGCGCGTGCTCGCCGCGTTGCAGGAAAAGGGGGCGCAGTTCTTTGTCGACCTGGTCTCGGCAACGGGAATGCTTCGAACCCAGGTGGAGGAGGCACTGTCGGAGCTCGTGGCCTGGGGGCTGGCCAGCGCCGACACCTTCAACGGCATCCGTGCGCTTATCGCTCCGGCGCACAAGCGGCCTTCGCTGGCACGGCGCGGGCGCCGACGCGGACGCCACGCCCCCGCAGTCGACACGGCCGGCCGTTGGACCAGCCTCGTGCAGGCGTCGACAAACCGGGAGGTAAAGGACGCCCGCGGCGCAACGGCCATGACCGACATGGCATCCCTGGAGTCCGTCGCCTGGACGCTCCTCGGCCGTTACGGCGTGGTATTCCGGCGCCTGCTGGATCGGGAAACAGCGCTTCCGCCGTGGCGCGAACTGCTGTACGTCCTCAGGCGGCTGGAAGCGAGAGGAGAGATCCGCGGTGGGCGGTTCGTCGACGGCTTCTCCGGCGAGCAGTTTGCGCTGCCGGATGCCGTCGGTGCATTGAAACGCCGCCGGGAAGGGGGTGCCGGGGAGTCTCTGGTGGCGGTGAGTGCCGCCGACCCCCTCAATCTGGCGGGCATTCTGTTGCCCGGCCCGCGCATTCCCGCCAGTCCAGGCAATCGCATACTTTTCCGCGGCGGCCGCCCGGTGGCGGAGCTCATCGCCGGGGAGGTACGTTATCACGACGAGCTGCCCGCAGAGTCGCAGTGGCGTTTCCGGCAAAAGCTTCTGCGGCGGGGCAGCGGCCCGGATAACGCAGCCCGAGGTTTCTGAACTTCGGCATTCGGGCTCTAACGCGGCACGGCCGCGTCAACTTTTTCAGGTATCAGATCGCGCCGGTTATCGAGGAGACTTTGCGAGAAGCCGGGGTGGAAGAGGTTCGAGAGGCTGCCTGACGAGGCCGGCGTCCGTTCCACGACAGAAGTCGGCGCCCCAAAGAAAAACGGCCCGCAAATGCGGGCCCACAATATTCTCGTCGTTCTCTCTCTCCCCCTCTTGGCCGAGGCGCCCACTCTGACGGCGGACTCAACGCCAATCGGATTTCAGATCCTACCCGAGCGCCGGGGCAATGAAAACCTTGAGTTGTGACGCAACGCAGCATTGCGCTCGAAGCGTCATCGTTGCGTGACGGATATCACTTCCTGGCTTTGTGCCGCCCACGAGTCAGCCGAAACGCATGGACAGATCCACCGCCCGGACGTGTTTGGTTATCGCGCCAGTGGAAATGTAGTCCACGCCGGTTCCCGCGATTGCCGCGAGTCCGTCGAGTTCCACGTTCCCTGAAGCTTCCAGTTTTGCCGTGCCCGCGGTTCGGGAGACGGCCTCCGCCATATCGGCAACGCTGAAGTTGTCCAGCAGGACGATATCGGCCCCGGCGTCCAGTGCCTGCCCCAGTTCTTCCAGATTCTCCACTTCCACTTCCACCGTCAGGGCGGGATGCTGCCGGCGGGCAGACTCGACGGCGGCGGCGATGGACCCCGCCGCCATGATGTGGTTCTCCTTGATGAGAATGGCGTCGTACAGGCCCATGCGGTGGTTGCGGGCACCGCCGCAGGCAGTGGCGTATTTCTGTGCGGCCCGGAGTCCCGGAATTGTCTTCCGGGTGTCGAGGATTTCGGTGCCGGTTCCGGAAACGGCATCGGCGCAGGCGCGAGCCGCCGTCGCCGCGGCGGAGAGAAACTGCAGGAAGTTGAGTGCCGTACGTTCTCCGCTTACCAGTGCCCGCACCGGCCCGAAAAGGCGGCAGAGGGTCTGGCCCGGTGAGACTCGCTCGCCCTCGCGCACGACCCATTCCACTGTCACCGCCGAATCAATCTGTCGGAATACCTCGTCGAACCAGGGCCTGCCGCAGATCACCGCGTGTTCGCGGCAGATTACGGTAGCTCCGGCCCGTCGATCGGCGGGGAGCAGGTCGGCGGTCACGTCGCCGGGGCCCAGGTCCTCGCCCAGCGCGCGGCGTACGTCGTCGGCAACGGTCTGGTTGTCCATGACCCCTTTCATTGGCGCATTCGTACCCGGTTGGCGGTTTGGGGTGTCTCGGTTGTGCGCCAAGCGTATCCGTGGCGTGAATCGGTGTCCACGACGGCCGGCGGCTCACTGAAAAATGTCGCTGAAGACTCTTTCCTGCGCAGGCGGCCGTGCCTACCGCCGAGCCCGGCCATACGCACTATCGGTTGATTTCTCGCCACCAGTCGATATCCTCGGGCCGTTGCGCGTGGCCTGACCACCAGGGAATCGCTGAACAACGAGCCTGACCACCAGGAAGAACGAGAATGGGACCGGGGCGAACCGTCAGCCTGATTATCACACTGGCCGTACTCTGGCTGCTGCTATCCGGCCATTTCGAGCCGTTGTTGCTGTTCTTCGGCCTGGTCTCCGTCCTTCTCGTTACGTGGCTCGCCGCCCGCATGGCGCTGGCGGATTACGAAGGGCACCCGGTGCACCTGTTCTGGCGCGCCGCGGTCTACTGGGTCTGGCTGCTCAAGGAGATCGTGGTGGCGAACATAGACGTGGTGCGCTGTGTTCTGAGTCCGCGACTGCCGATCAGTCCGACGGTTTTCGACGTCCGCTCCACGCAGAAAACGGATCTCGGCCGGGTTATGTTCGCCAACTCCATTACGCTGACGCCGGGCACGGTGACGCTGGAGGTGGAGGAAGGCTCGCTGCGCGTGCACGCCCTGACTCGGGCTGCAGCGGAGGGTCTTGCCACTGGTGAAATGGACCGTCGCGTCACCGCCGTGGAGAGGGAGGAATGATGTACGCCGCCGCGGCCATCGCAATCCTGGTTACCATGGCGCTTGCCCTGATTCGCGCGTTTCTCGGGCCGACGCTCTACGACCGCATTCTGGCGGTGAACATGTTCGGAACCAAGACGGTCCTGATCCTCGCCGTGTTGAACTTTCTCCAGGGACGGCCCGAATTTCTCGACATTGCCATGGTGTATGCGCTGATCAACTTCATCGGCGTTATCGCGGTGCTGCGGTTCTTCGAACGTGGACACTTCGGTGTCAACGATCAGCCGGGGGAGGAGCCGTAATGGCATTGGTCGCGGAAGTGATTTCATGGGTGTTCCTGGTTGCCGGCGGACTGCTGGTGCTCACCGGCGGGGTCGGAGTGCTTCGCCTGCCCGACGTCTACACGCGTCTGCACGCCGCCGGTGTTACGGACACCCTTGCGGCG
>JASFMS010000415.1:0-3242 GCA_050117435.1 Ectothiorhodospiraceae bacterium
GGTCTGCGCGCGCCGTCGCCACGTGGTGGGACAATGGGAATCGGGCCAGAAGCCGCCACGCTGTCCGCACTGCGGTTCGCCGCTGCGGCCGGATGTGGTCTGGTTCGGCGAAATGCTGCCCGTGGATGCGCTGCAGCGCGCGTCGAGGGAAGTTACGGAGGCGGAGCTCGTGCTGAGCGTGGGAACGTCCACGCTCGTGCAGCCGGCGGCGTCACTGCCGTTGGAGGCCCTGCGGGCAGGGGTACCCGTCGTGGAGATCAATCCGGACGCAACGCCGCTCACCGAGCGCGCGACGTTCAGCCTGCGGGGACCGGCGGGCGAGATATTGCCGGCCTTGGTGCACTGCGCCGAGTCCCACGGGCAGGGAGGAGAAGGCAGCGATGAAACCCGAGGATAAAACCGACGAGCATTGGCGCGAGGAGCTCTCGCCGGAGGCGTATCGGGTCACCCGGCAGCACGGCACCGAGCCGCCGTTTTCCGGGCGCTACAACGAATTCAAGCAGGACGGCGTATTCCGCTGCGTCTGCTGCGGCGAGGCGCTCTTCGATTCGCAGCAGAAGTACGATTCCGGCAGCGGCTGGCCGAGTTTCTGGGCTCCGGCGCGGGCCGATGCCGTGGAAACACGCTCGGATGCCAGTCACGGCATGGTGCGTACCGAGGTTCATTGCCGACGCTGTCGCGCGCACCTCGGACACGTCTTCGAAGACGGGCCCGATCCCACCGGGCTGCGATACTGCATCAACTCCGTATCGCTGGCGTTCCGCGAGCGTGAACCCTGAGACCGCAGCGCGGCACAAGGCGGTTGTCCGCCGGCTTTGACGCACCGTATTATTCTCTTTTTGCACTGCAACCCATGCGCCCGGAATCCATGATCAGAAAATCGACCCCCACCCGGCCCAAGTCCGGAAAGCACCCCCTCGCGGGCGAGCCCATGAGCGGCGCCGAGATGGTTATCCAGGTGCTTGCCGACGAAGGCGTGGACACCGTGTTCGGCTACAGCGGCGGTGCCATCCTGCCGACCTATGACGCCATTTTCCGCTTCAACGAGAAGCGCCGGGGCGAGGACGGCAACGATCCGATCCGTCTTGTGGTCCCGGCCAACGAGCAGGGCGCAGGTTTCATGGCGGCGGGCTACGCCCGTAGCAGTGGGCGTGTCGGGGTGTTCCTCGTGACTTCGGGGCCCGGTGCCACCAATACGGTGACGCCCATCCGCGACTGCATGGCGGACTCGGTGCCGGTGGTGCTGATCACCGGTCAGGTGGCTCGCGGCGCCATGGGTACCGACGCCTTCCAGGAGGCGCCCATCGTCAACATCATGGGCAACTGCGCCAAGCACGTTTTCCTCGTCACGCGCCCCGAACAGGTGGAGGAAACCATTCGCACGGCATTCGAAGTGGCACGGTCCGGGCGCCCCGGCCCGGTGGTGGTGGACCTGCCGAAGGACGTGCAGAACTGGGTGGGGGAATACAAGGGCACGGGCGTGCTCGACATTCGCGGCTACCGGCAGCGCATGGAATCCCTGCGCACCGCCAAGCTCTCCGAGCGCAAGTGCAAGCAGTTCTTCGAGATGCTTCGCCACTCCAGCCGTCCCCTGCTGTACGTGGGCGGCGGTGCAATCTCGGGAAATGCCGGCGAGGAGCTCACCGAGTTCGCCCGTACGTTCAACATACCCGTGGTCACCACCGTCATGGGTCTCGGCGCTCTCGACACCACCGACGAACGCTGCCTGCACATGCTGGGCATGCACGGCACGGCCTATGCCAATTACGCGGTGGAGGACTGTGATTTCCTAATCGCCGTTGGCGCGCGCTTCGACGACCGGGTGGCGGCGAAGGCGGAGCTGTTTGCGCCCCTGGCCGAGCATGTCGCTCACATCGACATCGACGCCGCGGAGATCGGCAAGGTGAAGATGGTGGATTGGGCCCATGTGGGCGAAGCGGCCCGCTCGCTCCGCCAGCTCATCGACTACGGCAGGGAGGCGTCCTTCAAGAAGGATTTCGAGCCGTGGCTGAAGCACGTCAAGGCGCTTCGCGAGAAACACGCCATGGACTACAACCGCGACAGCGAGCTCATTCAGCCCCAATACGTGATGGAGTGCCTCAACCGGCAGACCCGCGGCGACGCCATCATCAGCACCGGCGTGGGGCAGCACCAGATGTGGGCCGCCCAGTATCTGGACTTCCGCCGCGCGCGGCTGTGGATGACCTCCGGCAGCATGGGGACCATGGGTTTCGGGCTGCCGGCGGCCATTGGTGCCCAGTTCGCCAACCCCGACGCCCTGGTTGTCGACGTGGATGGTGACGGCAGCATCCGAATGAACCTGGGCGAGATGGAGACCGTCACGACCTACGGGCTGCCGGTGAAAGTACTGCTGCTGAACAACTGCGGCGACGGCATGGTGCGGCAGTGGCAGCGCCTGTACTTCGAGGACCGCTTCTCCGGTAGTGACAAGTCCCTGCACCGCAAGGATTTCATCAAGGCAGCCGAATCCGACGGCTTCGAGTTCGCGCGTCGCGTGGACAATCGGGATGAGCTGGAGGCCGTGCTGGCCGAATTCATCCAGTTCGACGGCCCGGCTTTTCTGGAGGTGATGATCGACCCCGACGCCGGCGTCTACCCGATGGTGGGCCCCGGGATGGGCTACAAACAGATGGTTACCGGCGAGCACATCTCCGCCCGGGCCGCGGAGCGTCGCGAGGAGGCCGCGGACCGCCTGGATCCCTCGGAAATGTTCTGAGCCGCGGGGTCAGCGCCGTCTACGCCCCGGCCGGATCGCCGGGGCGCTCCCGCGCCTTGCCGAGACGCCGCGCAGCGGCGCCGAGACCTGGCAATACTCCCTGAAAGGTTAGTAATCGGCGGCCCGCGTGCTCCCGGCCTCGCCTTCCTCTGTCGCCGGGTCCTCGTCCGATTCGCCCTTCAGCTCGCGAATCTGCATGTCCTTCTGGGCCAGCGCCTGCTCCAGCTCCTGAACGCGTAGCCGGGGATCGCCTTCCGGCAGTTCGTCCGGCTGTTTCGTCTGCAGCTCGCGCAGCTGTTCGTAGAGGTAGTCGTTTTCGTTCTCGAGCACCTCGAGACAGGTGTTCAGCTCCTGCATCTGGCGCTCCAGTGTCTGCAGGTCGGCATCCAGCTGCTCCCTGGCGTCGGGGTTGTCGCCCGCTTTCAAGGCACGCTCCTGGAGACCGGCGATGGTTTTCGCCTGCTGGCCGAGGATGTCCCGAAGGCTGCCGCTGTCCACGCCCTCC
>JASFMS010000416.1:0-3234 GCA_050117435.1 Ectothiorhodospiraceae bacterium
GAAATCCGACGGCGGCCTGACGGATCAGTCGTTCTTCGAGGGCAAGGACGCCATCCTTTCCGGGCCGGCCGGCGGCATCGTCAGCTGCATCCGCACCGGCGAGATGGCGGGCTTCGACCGCATCATCGGCTTCGACATGGGCGGCACGTCCACGGATGTCTCTCACTACGCCGGCGAATTCGAGCGCAGCTTCGAGACCGTGATCGCCGGCGTGCGCATGCGCGTGCCCATGATGCAGATCCATACGGTCGCCGCCGGCGGCGGCTCCGTCTGCCATTTCGACGGCAGCCGCTACCGCGTCGGCCCGGACTCCGCGGGCGCAAACCCCGGCCCCGCCTGCTACCGTCGCGGCGGACCACTCACGGTGACCGACTGCAACGTCATGCTCGGCAAGCTGCAGCCCGACTTCTTTCCCAAGGTGTTCGGCCCCAACGCCGACGAGCCCCTGGACCCGGAGCCGGTACGCGAGCACTTCGCCGCCATGGCCCGGGAGATCCGCGAGAAGACCGGCGACGAACGCGCGCCCGTGGAGGTTGCCCAGGGCTTCCTCCAGATCGCCGTGGAGAACATGGCCAACGCCATCAAACAGATCTCGGTACAGCGCGGCCACGACGTCACCGGCTATACCCTGAACTGCTTTGGCGGCGCCGGCGGTCAGCACGCCTGTCTGGTGGCGGACGCGCTGGGCATGAAGCGGGTACTGATTCATCCCTTCGGCGGCGTGCTGTCAGCCTACGGCATGGGCCTGGCCGATCTCACCACCATGCGTGAGGATCCCGTGGACGCCACGCTGGACGACGACCTCCTCCACCGCGTGTCCGCCCGGCTCGACGAACTCGCCGAAGAAGGCGTGCAGGAACTGGAGCAACAGGGCTGCGGCCGCGAGCGGGTCCGCGCCGTGCGCAAGCTTCACGTCAAGTACGATGGCACCGACACAACGCTGGAGACGGACTTTGCCGACGCCGAGACAGTGCGCGCGGCGTTCGAGACCGAGCACCGCCGCCAGTTCGGCTTCCTGATGCCCAACAAGGCACTGGTGGTCTCCGCCGCCACCGTGGAACTGGTCGGCGAGAGCGGTGCCCTCTCCGACGAGCCCGAGCTCCCCCTGCGCGAAAGGGGTGAACCGGAGGTGCTGGCCCGGGTGGAGACCTTCATGGCCGGCGAGAGCCACGACACCCCGGTCTACGACCGCGAGCGCCTGCAGCCCGGCGACCGCATCAGGGGCCCGGCGGTCGTCCGCGACCCGGTGTCCACCATCGTCGCCGAACCCGGCTGGGAAGCCCACGTCACGACGAAGAACCACCTGATCATGGAGCGCGTGGAGGCCCTGCCCGGTCGCGTGGCCGTGGGCACGGAGGTGGACCCGGTGATGCTGGAGGTCTTCAACAACCTGTTCATGTCCGTGGCCGAACAGATGGGCGTCACCCTGCAGAAGACGGCCTATTCCGCGAACATCAAGGAGCGCCTGGACTTCTCCTGCGCAGTGTTCGACCACGACGCGAACCTGGTGGCCAATGCGCCCCACGTCCCCGTGCACCTGGGCTCCATGGGCGAGAGCGTGCGCACCATCGTCCACCGGCGCGAGGGTCGGATGAAGCCGGGGGACGTCTTCATGCTGAACGATCCCTACAACGGCGGCACCCACCTGCCCGACATCACCGTGGTGACGCCCGTGTTCGACGACGCCGGCGGGCGGGTGCTGTTCTACATCGCCAGCCGCGCCCATCACGCCGACGTCGGCGGCACCACGCCCGGCTCCATGCCGCCGGACAGCAAGCGCATCGACGAGGAAGGCGTGCTCATCGACAACTTCCATCTGGTGGAGGGCGGCGCGCTACGCGAGGAGGCCGTGCGGGAACTGTTCGGTAGTGGCCCATACCCGGTGCGCAACATCGAGCAGAACCTTAACGACCTGCGCGCCCAGATCGCCGCCAACGAAAAGGGCGTACGCGAGCTGCGCGGCATGGTGACGCAGTTCGGACTGGAGGTGGTGCACGCCTACATGCGCCACGTGCAGGACAACGCCGAGGAGCAGGTGCGCCGCGTGCTCGACGCCCTGGAGGACGGCGAATACGAACAGGAACTGGACAACGGCGGCATAATCCGCGCCCGCATCACTGTGGACCGCCGGGAACGCTCGGCGGTCATTGACTTTACCGGCACCAGCGGCGAACAACAAAGCAACTTCAACGCCCCGGAAGCCGTCACCCGGGCGGCGGTGCTCTATGTGATGCGCACCATGGTGGCGGACAACATTCCGCTGAACGACGGCTGCATGAAGCCGATTCGCCTCGTCGTGCCCGAAGGCTCGCTGTTGAACCCTCGCTACCCGTCGGCCGTGGTGGCCGGGAACGTGGAAACCAGCCAGGTGGTAACCGACACCCTGTACGGTGCAATGAAGGCGCTGGCGGGTTCCCAGGGGACCATGAACAACTTCACCTTCGGCAACGAGCGCTACCAGCACTACGAAACCATCTGCGGCGGCACCGGAGCCGGCGCGGGGTTCGACGGCACCAGCGCTGTGCAGTCCCACATGACCAACAGCCGCCTCACGGACCCGGAGGTGCTGGAATGGCGTTTCCCGGTGCTGCTGGAGTCGTTTTCCATACGGCGCGGCTCCGGTGGGCGAGGCAAGTGGCACGGCGGCGACGGCGCGGTACGCCGTATCCGCTTTCTGGAACCCATGACCGCGGCGATCCTCTCCAATCGTCGCCGCGTCCCGCCGCCGGGCCTGGCGGGCGGAGACCCCGGGGCCACCGGGCGGCAGTGGATCGACAGAGCTGACGGCCAACGCCAGGAACTGCGGGGCACAGACCGGACAGACGTTGCCGCAGGAGATGTGTTCGTCGTCGAAACACCGGGAGGGGGCGGCTACGGAACGCCGGAAAGCCGATAGCCGCACGCCCCTGTCGGATATGACAGGTTTCCGAGTGTCACGTCAGCAGCCAGAATAAACCCGAAGTCGGGACAGGAAGCTCCGGCTCATCGGAAAAGGAAGGCGCAGGGAACAAGGAAGATGGAATCGTCGGTCGACGCTGGTGCCGCGCAAGGAAGCCCAGGGAACTCTGAGCCCGCAGGGATTCGGGCAGCAACGGAGCGGCAACAGGCACAGCGACGCCGGCTGCGCGCCAGCAAACGGAGCAACGGAATGCCAAAGGCTTCGATTACGGCAACAGGCAGGTAAGGGCACTCGTGGCCCGCATGGGCTTTCGCCACCCTCTGCGGAGGTTGACC
>JASFMS010000417.1:0-3232 GCA_050117435.1 Ectothiorhodospiraceae bacterium
ATTGCGGCACAGAAAAGCCAACGCATTGCGGTCATGGGGCCTCCGTAGGCGCAGTGAATCCGTCGTGGCGGTTCCTGATCCGTCAGCAACTCCGGGGAACCGGTGCCATCAAAGAAACCGGGCCGTGAACCGGCGATTGCCGCACGGCGCGACGGGCAGTGTATCAGGGCATGTCGGCCGGGTGCGCACTGTGTCTCCGTCGATGCACGGATTCAGGGAGACGGTTGACTTGGTTCCGTCCGGGGCCGAGACTTCTGTGCCCGCCCGTTTCACGCTCCAGGCAGCGCAACACAGGAGATGTCAGTGAGCTTGCCGTCCAGCCGGTACGAACGCGCAGTGCCCCTCTACCTGGAAGCCGTGCCGCCGGAATTGAGCCGCGGGGCGGCGGGTGTGGACGCCGTTCTGGAAAAAATCGAGGCGCTCCAGGGCAACGTGGGCCTGGACGGCGTCAATATCCCGGAGATTCGGGAGGAGAGCTCCAAGAGCGAGCGCGGTGAGCGGATCAAGCCCTTCGAGCCGCGCATGGAACCGCGCGAGCTGGCGGCGCTGGTACGCGAGACTTTCGGTGTCGAGTGCATGATCAACCGCGTGGTTGTTCACATGGAACGGGAGCGCCAGGCCGACTGGTTCCGGCAGACGTGGGAGGAATACGGCATTCGCCAGTTCGTTCTGGTGGGTGGGGAAAAGAGCGGAATCGACTATCCGGGACCCTCCGTTCCCGAGGCCAACGAACTGATCCGGCGAGTCGTCCGCGATCCCGGCCTCAGGGTGGGTAACATCTGCATCCCCACCCGCCGCGGCGAGGCCGAGCGCATGCGGCGCAAAATGGCGGCGGGCGTGGACTTCTTCACTACCCAGATCATCTACCATGCCGCCGAGTTCACGGGGTTGCTGGACCAGCTCGGCGAACCCCCGGCCGGTGGCCGCGCCCCCACTCTGCTGCTTACCCTGTGTCCGGTGCGCTCCGCGCGCAACATCCGTTTCCTGCACTGGCTCGGCGTGAGCATCTCCCGCGATCTTGAAGCGTGGCTCGTCGAGAATCCGGATCAGGTTACCGAGCGTGCCCTGGAGCAGATCGAGGTTACCTGGGCGGAAATCTGCCAGTACCTCGCCGAGCGGGGGGAGCGCTTCCCGGTGGGCGTCAGCATTGCCCCCATCGGCAAAGTCCCTCATGCCACCTCGATCCGGCTGGCCCGCGAGCTCGTGCGCAACTGCACGGCATTGGCCTGATCGCGTAGCCCGCTCGGAGAGCGGGCGGCGGGCTTCGACTACCGTCGGCCCAGCAACCTGCCCAGCAGCTCGGCGATCACCGCTTCCTGGACCGCCTGAGGTTCCTCTGCGTCCCGGGGTCCGTGTTCCTGCGGTCTGATCATCCGGACGCACTCCGGCGTCGCGTCCTGCACTTCCAGTTTTCGCGTCCGGTGGCTACGGCGTCTCGGTCGGTAATGCATGGCGGCCTCGCTGCGCTATGAGATGCGAATGAGAATTAATAGCATATGGGTGCCGCGAGGTCGACTCCTGGATGACTGCCGGCGCTTCCGCGGCTACATTGGGACGAGTCCCTTGGGGTGCGCCAAAGCGGAGGATGCCCGTCATGGACGAGTCGCAGCGCTGCAATCTGACACGCCGTCGCCTGATTCGGGGGGGAGCCTTCGGTCTGCCACTATTGTCCCTGGGGTTGACGAGCGTCTTCCGGTCCGCTGCCGCCAAAGAGTTGCCGCGCCTGAAGGAGAGCAATCCCGCCGCCAAGGCCCTGGGCTACCGCCATGACGCCGGGGCCGTTACGTCCGGCGCCAGGCAGTCGGGGGCGGTCTGTGCCAACTGCCAGCTCTACACTGGGGATCGCAATGGCCAGTGGGGCACCTGCACCGCTTTCCCCGGCAAGCTCGTCAACGCGGCGGGCTGGTGCTCCGCCTGGGTGAAGGCCGGCTGATGCCATGCCCGGGTGCGTGGTAATGGGGGAGCGGCGTTGATGATCGAGCCGCCGGTGAGCGCGACAACGGTGCCCTTCGACGAAGGGATCGACCTGACGACCACAGCCACGGCGCCGGCTACCGAGCGCGTCTCACGGGAAGCAATGCGGCAACGCCTGAAAGAGACGGTACGCCGGATTGCCAAGCGGCAGCGCCTGCTCTTCGCCGATGGTCGGTTCGCGGTGCTGATCGTCCTGCAGGGTCTGGATGCGGCGGGCAAGGACAGCACCGTGCGGGCGGTTCTCTCGCGGGTGAATCCCGCCGGATGCCGGGTGCATTCATTCGGTGTTCCCAGCGACGACGAACGCCGGCACGACTTCCTCTGGCGGGTTGCGGAACGTCTGCCGGCACGTGGCATGATCGGCGTGTTCAACCGCAGCCACTACGAAGAGGTTCTGATCGCGCGGGTGCACCCGGAGCTGCTCAAGGCACAGCGTCTTCCGAGCGGTCCGCCGGACGATGCGTTCTGGCGTCAACGGCTGGAGGCAATCCGCGGCTTTGAACGCCATCTCGCCAACGAAGGCACGGTCATTCTCAAATTCTGGCTGCACGTGAGCGCGGACGAACAGCGCCGCCGTTTTCTGCGCCGGCTCGAGCACCCGAAGAAATACTGGAAGTTCGACGATTCGGACGTGCGGGAAAGACGCTTCCGGGCGAACTATCTGCGCGCCGCGGAACAGGCGTTGAGTGCCACGTCGCGACCTTGGGCACCATGGTACGTGATCCCGGCGGACGACAAGCCATGGATGCGTCAGATGGTGGGCGACATTCTGCGCGAGACGCTGGACGCCCTGCCGCTGGAGTGGCCCTCCCCGGATGGTGACGAGGAGGCGCGGTTGGCGCGAATTCGCCGCACCCTGGAAGACGAAGAAGGACCGGTGTGAACACGGCACCGGGTAACGACGAAATCGTTGACGTGCCGGAGCGGATCCCCGCGCTTCTGAAAGACCGGAATGCGGACGCTTGCCGGGGTCGGGCGTGTCGCAGTGACGGTGAGCGAGATCCGCGTGCCGTCGTGAGGGAACAGCGCGGGCCCACGGCCGGCCGGCGTTTGGTCAGGGGGCGTATGGCCGCGCGCCGGGCGTCTGTTGAAGCGGAGGATGGGGCATGACCAATCGCGGAGCGGCGGTGCTTGGAATCCGCCTGCTGGCGCTGTATCTGGTGATCCAGGCGCTGCTCCGGCTGCCGGGTTACATGGCGGCGGACGCCGAGTACCACACGGGCGGAATGCTGTTTGCGGCGGTGATACTGCCAATGCT
>JASFMS010000418.1:0-3229 GCA_050117435.1 Ectothiorhodospiraceae bacterium
CCGTGGGCGAGCCGCTGTCATTCCGCGGGCTCCGGGGCGCCGGCCACGTCCTCGGGGCGGGCGACCCGTGCGGTCTGCTCCCGCGTTCGCCGGTAGTACTCCTGCCAGTCCGAGGTGGACGTGGCGCGGGATACCTGCACCGCCGTCACCTTGTACTCGGGGCAGTTGGTGGCCCAGTCCGAGTAGTTCGTGGTGACCACGTTGGCGGCGGTCTCCGGGAAATGAAAGGTGGTGTAGACCACACCCTGGGGCACCCGGTCGGTAATGGTGGCATGGAGGGTGGTTTCGCCGATGCGGCTTGCCAGGGACACCAGGTCGCCATCGCGAACGCCCCGCTGTTCGGCGTCGTGGGGGTGGATCTCCAGCAGATCCTCGCCGTGCCAGAGGCTGTTGGCCGTGCGCCGGGTCTGCGCGCCCACGTTGTACTGGGAGAGGATGCGCCCGGTGGTGAGCAGCAGCGGGAAGCGCGCGCCGGCCCGCTCGTCCGTGGGGACGTACGGCGTGAGGAGGAAATTGCCGAGGCCGCGCTTGAAGGTCTCCTCGTGCATGATGGGCGTGCCTTCCGGGAACTGCTCGTTGCAGGGCCACTGCACGCTGCCCAGCCGCTCCAGCCGATCGTAGCTGACGCCGGTGAAGGTGGGTGTGGTGCGGGCGATTTCCTCCATGATCTCGCCGGGATGGGCGTAGTTCATGTCATAGCCAAGTGCCTGACACAGCGCCTGGGTGACCTCCCAGTCCTCCTTGCCCGCCGGCGGCGTGACGGCGCGGCGCACCCGGTTGATGCGGCGCTCGGCGTTGGTGAAGGTGCCGTCCTTCTCCAGGAAGGTGGAGCCGGGCAGGAAGACATGGGCGAAGCTGGCGGTTTCGTTCAGGAACAGGTCCTGGACGATGACGCAGTCCATGTTCCTGAGGCCGGCGGCGATGTGCTGGATGTTGGGGTCGGACTGGAGGATGTCCTCGCCCTGGATGTAGATGGCCTTGAATGTGCCGTCGATGGCCGCGTCGATCATGTTGGGGATGCGCAGGCCCGGCTCGTTGCTCAGGGATACACCCCACTCGCGCTCGTAGGCGGTGCGGGTGGCGTCGTCGCTGACGTGGCGGTAGCCGGGGAACTCATGGGGGAACGAGCCCATGTCGCAGGAGCCCTGGACGTTGTTCTGCCCGCGCAGCGGATTGACGCCCGCCCCGCGGCGGCCCAGGTTGCCGGTGGCCATGGCCAGGTTCGCCAGCGCCATGACGGCGGTGGAGCCCTGGCTGTGCTCGGTCACGCCCAGGCCATAGTAGATGGCGGCGTCGCCGCCGGTGGCGTAGAGCCGGGCGGCGGCGCGGATGGATTCCGCGGGCACACCGGTGTACTCGGCCACGGCCTCCGGGGTGTTCTCCTCCCGCTGGACGAACTCCCGCCATTCGGCGAAGGCCTCCGGCTCGCAGCGGCTGGCGACGAACGCCTTGTCCACCAGGCCTTCACTGACGATTACGTTGGCCAGGGCGTTGAGCAGGGCGACGTTCGTCCCCGGGCGCAGGGCCAGGTGGTGGTCCGCCTCGATGTGTGCCGAGCGCACCAGGTCCGTGCGCCGGGGGTCGACGACGATGAGCCGGGCGCCCTCGCGCAGGCGCTTTTTCATCTGCGAGCCGAACACCGGATGGGCGTCCGTGGGATTGGCGCCGATGACCAGGATGACGTCGGCATCCTCCACGGAGTCGAAATCCTGGGTGCCCGCGGAGGTGCCGAAGGCGTTTTTCAGGCCGTAGCCCGTGGGCGAATGGCAGACCCGGGCGCAGGTGTCCACGTTGTTGGAGCCGAAGACGGCGCGGGCCATCTTCTGCACCAGGTAGGTTTCCTCGTTGGTGCAGCGCGAGGAGGTGATGGCCCCGAGGGCACCGCCCCCGTCGCTGTTCTGGATGCGCTGAATGCGCTCGGCGGCGAAGCCCAGGGCCTCCTCCCAGCTCACCGGCCGCCAGGGGTCGGTGATGTTCTCCCGGATCATGGGGGTGGTGATCCGGTCCGGGTGGGTGGTGTAGCCGAAGGCGAAGCGGCCCTTGACGCAGGAGTGGCCATGGTTCGCCTTGCCGTCCTTGTACGGCACCATGCGCACGATCTGCTCACCCTTGAGCTCGGCCTTGAAGGAGCAGCCTACGCCGCAGTAGCCGCAGGTGGTGACAACGGTGCGGTCGGGCACGCCGTGGTCCACCACGGATTTCTCCATCAGCGTGGCGGTGGGGCAGGCCTGGACGCAGGCGCCGCAGGAGACGCACTCGGACTCCAGGAACGGGTCGTCCTGGCTGGCGGCGATGACGGAATCGAACCCCCGGCCCTGGACGGTGAGGGCAAATGTGCCCTGGACCTCCTCACAGGCGCGAACACAGCGCGAGCAGACGATGCACTTGCTGGGGTCGAACTGGAAGTAGGGGTTGGAGTCGTCGACCGCCGCGTCCAGGTGGTTGGCGCCGTCGTAGCCGTAGCGCACCTCGCGCAGGCCCACGGCGCCGGCCATGTCCTGCAGCTCGCAGTCGCCGTTGGCGGAGCAGGTGAGGCAGTCCAGCGGGTGGTCGGAGATGTAGAGCTCCATCACGCCGCGGCGCAGCTCGGCGATTTCCGGGCTCTGGGTGCGCACGCTCATTCCCTCGGCGACCGGGGTGTGGCAGGCGGCGGGGAAGCCGCGCTTGCCCTCCACTTCCACGACGCAGAGCCGGCAGGAGCCGAACGCTTCCACGCTGTCGGTGGCGCAGAGCTTGGGAACGCTTACGCCGGCCTGGGTGGCGGCGCGGATGATGGAGGTGCCCGCCGGAACTTCGACGGACTTGCCGTCAATGCTCAGGGTGACCCGCTCCTCGCTACTGCTGGCCGGTGTGCCGTAATCGGTCTCGCGCAACAGTGCCATGTCTATCTCTCCGCTTGCCTTACGCGCTCGCCGCGGCCGTGGCCGGAGCGAAATCCTCGGGGAAGTGCTTGACGGCGCTGGTCACCGGGTAGGGCGTCAGTCCGCCCAGGGCGCACAGGGAGCCGTTCAGCATGGTGCGGCAAAGGTCGTCCAGCAGTTTGAGGTTGCCGTCCACGTCGGTGCCGGCGCGGATGCGGTCGATGACCTCCACCCCGCGGGTTGAGCCGATGCGGCAGGGCGTGCACTTGCCGCAGGATTCGATGGCGCAGAACTCCATGGCGAAGCGGGCCTGTTCCGCGAGGTCCACGGTGTCGTCGAAGACGACGATGCCGCCGTGCCCAACCATG
>JASFMS010000419.1:0-3198 GCA_050117435.1 Ectothiorhodospiraceae bacterium
CGGCGGCAGCCCTGAGAGACGCAGAGTCTTCCACCTGGTAGGTGTTGCCGTCTTCGCCGAGTTGCGCCCCAGCCCAATCAGCCGTCATCAGCAGCGCTCCAGACTAGTCTCCCAGGGGGCGTCGCATACGCCGGTGGGGAATTCCCACTTCGCGATACACCTCTCCGTATGCCTGGAATCCCAGCTTCTCGTAGAAGCCTGCCGCCTGCAACTGCGCCGAGAGTTCCACGTGAGAGTGGCCATGGCCGCGAGCGGTTTCCACGGCCGCTTCCAGCAGCAGGCGTCCCACGCCATTGCGGCGCCATTCGGGCAGCACGGCCATACGGCCTATGTGCGCATCTTCTGTCAGTCGCGCCGTGCCCACGGGTTCGCCGTCGCCGCTGACCGCGACGAAATGCACACTGCCGAGGTCCTGCTCATCCCATTCCTCCTCGCGGGGGATGCGCTGCTCCTCGACGAAAACCGCAATCCTCACCACCGCGGCAAGGTGCCCGACTTCGTCCCAGCGGCCGCTCAGCAGTTCCAGCGTCATTGGTGTGACTCCCATTCTCCCGCGTACAGGAGGAACCCGGCGTTGACCCAGTCCGTGACCATTCTCAGCTGGCGGGCATCGTCGGCGGAGGAGGGATTCACGTCCTTGCGGGTGAGCCGGTGATCGCCGGAAAGCCGCTGACCCAGCGCGAGAGTCTGCGGCCCGAGCCGATACTCGATGCCGTTGATGAACAGGAAGACATGGTCGTCATCGTAGCGCACCAGCGCGGCGCGGGCGGCCGGGTTGAGCAGGAGCGTTTCGCCGTCGGCCAGCCGACGGGCTACCGAGTCGCTGTTTTCCGCCACCTCCCGGCTCAGGTTCGCAAAGCCGGGCTTGACCTCCGTGAGCATCCGCCCGAGAAAGCGATCCATGCTCGTATCCCCGGCGTCGAGATGCTGACGGATGAGTGAACGCATCCGCGCCAGCGCCGCCGGGGGAATCTCCCCCGGATTGGCCTGGGGCCGAAGATCCGGGTCGCTGTACCGGGGCTCGTCACCGATGCGATTCAGGCACTCATCCATCCAGCCCGCCACCATTTCCCACACCGCCGGCGCCCGAAAACCCACGGAATATGTCAGGCACGGGGTCTCCGCTACGCCCCAGTGCGGAATGCCCGGGGGCAGATAGAGCATGTCGCCGGGCTCCAGCATCCAGTCATGAGTGGGTGCGAAGCCTTCCACCAGCCGCAGCGGCGAGTCTGCGCTCGGGCGTTCTTCGACCGGCGGCGGCGACTGGATCTGCCATCGGCGCCGGCCTTCCGCCTGGATGAGGAAGACGTCGTACTGGTCGACGTGCGGGCCGACGCTGCCGCCGGGCGCGGCGAAGCTGACCATGAGATCGTCGATGCGCCAGTCGGGAACGAACCGGAACGGCTCCAGCAGGGCGGCCATCGCCGGCAGGTGCTTGTCCACGTCCTGAACCAGCAGTGTCCAGTCTCGGTCCGGAAGAGAATCGAAGCGATCCGCGGGGAAGGGGCCGTGTTCCAGTTCCCAGGCCTCGTCCCGCCCGTTGCCGCGCACGATTCGGGACTCCACATCCTCCAGGCCCGCCAGCCCTGCCAACTCGTCCCCGGACAGGCCGACGAGAGGCGCACCGAACGCGCCTCGAACCAGAAGAGGCCTTTTCTGCCAGTATTGTTCGAGGAATTCCGAGGCGGAAAGGCCCCCCAGGTGCGTGGTGCCGCTCATGTGCTGTCCTCAGATCTGCCGGGCCTGCCGCTCGGCGAGCCCCAGATAGTCCCAGGGGGTCAGCGACTCCAGCTCCTTCAATGCCTCTTCCGGCAGTTCCAGAGTGCGGACGAAAGTCTGCAATGCCTCCCGGTCGACGCGCTTGCCGCGGGTCAGGGCCTTCAGTTTTTCGTATGGCTGTTCGATACCGTAGCGGCGCATGACGGTCTGGATGGCTTCGCCGAGCACTTCCCAGTTGGCGTCCAGGTCCTCGCGCAGGCGGGTCTCGTCCACTTCCAGCTTGCCCAGTCCCTTTTCGGCGGCCTGATACGCGATCAGCGAGTGCGCCAGCCCCACACCCACGTTGCGGAGCACCGTGGAGTCGGTGAGGTCGCGCTGCCAGCGCGATACGGGGAGCTTGCGGGCCAGGTGCTCGAGTACCGCGTTGGCGATGCCGAAATTGCCCTCGGCGTTCTCGAAGTCGATGGGGTTGACCTTGTGCGGCATGGTCGAGGAGCCCACCTCGTTCTCCACCAGGCGTTGCTTGAAATAGCCGATGGAGATGTATCCCCAGATGTCGCGGGCCAGGTCCAGCAACACCGTGTTGAGTCTTGCCAGCGCATCGAACAGCTCGGCGATGTAGTCGTGCGGTTCGATCTGGGTTGTGTAGGGATTCCAGTCCAGCCCCAGACTCTCTACGTAGCGCCGGGCGAAGCTCTGCCAGTCCACGTTCGGATAGGCGGCCATGTGGGCGTTGAAGTTGCCGACGGCGCCGTTGATCTTGCCGAGGACGGGCGTTTCGGCCAGCTGTTGGCGTTGGCGCATGAGCCGGTGTGCCACGTTGGCGATTTCCTTGCCCAGCGTGGTCGGTGAGGCGGGCTGGCCGTGGGTGCGCGAGAGCATGGGCGTGGCGGCGTTGCGGTGGGCCATGCCGCGAAGGTGTTCGATGATGGAGTCCACCGCGGGCAGGATCACTTCGTCCCGGGCGGCGCGCAGCATCAGCGCATAGGAGAGGTTGTTGATGTCCTCGGACGTGCAGGCGAAGTGGACGAACTCGCTGACTCCCGCCAGCTCCGCATTCTCCGAGAGGCGTTCCTTGATGAAGTACTCCACCGCCTTTACATCATGGTTTGTGGTGCGCTCGAAAGATTTGATCCGTTCCGCGTCCGCCGGTCCGAATCCGGCTACGAGCTCATCCAGCCAGCGGTGGGCGCTTTCCGAGAGCTCGGGCACTTCGCGGATTCCCGGTTCGGCCGCCAGCGCCTGCAGCCACCGGAGCTCCACGACGACGCGGTGACGTATGAGGCCATACTCGCTGACGATGGGCTGCAGCGCGGCGGTCTTCTCGCCGTAGCGGCCGTCGACCGGGGAAATGGCGGTAAGTCTGGTCAATTCCATGTTGGCGAATCCGTTGAACCGATTGAGCTAGGGAGACGCTGTACAAGTCCCGCGAGCCATTGACCGCTGAACGCTGTACTCACTTCGACCGGAGTCGACTCC
>JASFMS010000420.1:0-3191 GCA_050117435.1 Ectothiorhodospiraceae bacterium
AGCCACCTCCGAAGGTCCGTTCCGGGCTCCGAATCAAGGGCGACGGACCTCACATGTTGCACTGCACCCAAGCCCGGATGTCGGGATTATAGGCCTCTTGCGTCAATGTTCAAATGAAAAATGACGCTTCTGTTACCGGGAGTGTCGCCCCTAAAGCCGCCATGGAAACGAGAACGGTGTCTCGCCAGGAGACACCGTTCATCCGCTGGACGGCGCCGCCCGTTTCAGAAATTGGGCTTGACCGACGCCTTGCGGTAGCGCTCCACGGAGTCGAGGATCTCCTCGCGCGCCGCTTCCGGACCCTTCCAGCCGTCGATCCGCACCCACTTGCCGGGCTCCAGATCCTTGTAGTGCTCGAAGAAATGGCTGATCTGGTCCAGCAGAACCTGGGGCAGGTCCTCGGGCCGGTTGACGCTGTCGTACATGCTGGTGAGCTTGCGCACGGGCACCGCCAGCAGCTTGGCGTCACCGCCGGCCTCGTCGGTCATCTCCAGCACGCCGATGGGACGGCAGCGCACAACGGAACCGGTGATGATCGGCACCGGCGTGACTACCAGCACGTCCGCCGGGTCGCCGTCGTCACAGAGCGTATGAGGGATGTAGCCGTAGTTGCAGGGGTAGTGCATGGCCGTCGCCATGAACCGGTCGACGGTCATGGCGCCGGTGTCCTTGTCCACCTCGTACTTCACCGGATCGCCGTGGTAAGGGATCTCGATAACGACGTTGACGTCGTCGGGAACGCTCTTACCGGGCTGAATCGAGTCCGAGATCATTGATACCTCCTGAGTGGCTGAATTCCTCATGCCGCGCGGGCAAAGCGGGCGTGACCGGCAATCCCGGTGCCGGCGCAGCGGCTCCGATGCTTTGGCGGTCGGCCAAAGTGGTCTATGTTTGGGCTGAGCGCGCGGGATTATAAAGCAAAAACAAGGGACATGCTGCAGCGCAGCCAAAGCGCCACCGCGGGCGTTCCCTCGACATCAATTGATAGAAGGAGAAGAACGGCCATGGTTTCGGAGTACATACCTCCCCTACTTGGCATCATCGGCCTTGTCGCCGCCTTCCTCATTTACGCCAGCGTCAAGCGCCGGCCCGCCGGCGAAAAACGCGTGGTGGACATCGGCGAGAAGATTCACTTGGGCGCCATGGTCTTCATGCGCCGGGAATACACCATCCTTTCCGTCGTCGCCGTCATACTGATCGTCCTGCTCTGGATCTTTCTCGGCTGGCAGACAGCCACCGCCTACCTGCTGGGAGCCGTGGCCTCGGCGGCGGCCGGCTACATCGGCATGAACACCGCCACCCGCGCCAACTACCGGACAACGACCGCCGCCCACACGAAGGGTCCCGCCGAGGCACTCACCGTGGCCTTCTTCGGCGGCTCCATCATGGGCCTGTCCGTCGCCTCCCTGGGGCTGCTGGGCCTCGGCCTGCTATTCCTCGCCTACGGCGGTGATCCGGCGACGGCCCACCACATCGAGGGCTTCGGCATGGGGGCGTCCACCGTCGCACTCTTCTCCCGCGTGGGCGGCGGCATCTTCACCAAGAGCGCGGATGTGGGCGCCGACCTTGTGGGCAAGGTGGAAGCCGGAATACCCGAGGACGACCCGCGCAATCCCGGCGTCATAGCGGACAATGTCGGCGACAACGTGGGCGACGTCGCCGGCATGGGCTCGGACATCTTCGAGTCCTACTGCGGCGCGATGATCGCCACCATCGCCATGGCGGCCACGCTGCCGGCGAACATCATCGAGGGCCTGGGCGAGCGCAGCGTCATGATGTTCCTGCCGCTGGCCCTGTCGTCGGCCGGCCTGCTCTGCTCGCTGGCCGGGATCATGGCGGTGCGCAGCTTTTCCAATCAGGCTCCTGAACGCGCACTGCGCACGGGCACTATCGGTGCGGCGGTGCTGTTCATCATCGTCGCCTTCTTCGTGGTTTCCGGACTCGACATAACGCCACGTGTCTGGTGGGCCGTGCTGACCGGTGCCATCGGCGGCATCATCGTGGGACTGGTGACCGAGTACTACACCGGAGGCGGGCCCGTTCAGGCAATCGCCCGTTCCGGGGAAACCGGTCCCGCAACTGTCATGATCAAGGGCCTGGCGGTTGGCATGGAATCCGTTGCCGTACCGCTGCTGACCATCGCTGCCATCATTGGTATCGCCAACGCGCTGGTGGGCGTCTACGGGGTGGGCATTGCCGCCGTGGGCATGCTGGCGACCGTCGGCATCACCATGGCAATCGACGCCTACGGCCCTGTAGCGGACAACGCCGGCGGTATCGCCGAGATGGCGGAGCTGGGTGACGAGACCCGCAAAATCACGGACTCCCTGGACGAACTCGGCAACACCACCGCCGCCATCGGCAAGGGCTTCGCCATCAGCGCGGCGGCGCTGGCGGCGCTGGCGATCATCACCGCCTACGTCCAGACGGTGCGCCACCACGTGCCCGACTTCACCATTTACCTGGGCGACCCGATGGTGCTGGTGGGGCTGTTCATCGGCGGGATCATTCCGTTTATGGTAGCGGCGCTGACCATGACCGCCGTGGGCGACGCGGCCTTCGCGATGATCCACGAGATCCGGCGTCAGTTCCGGGAAATCGAGGGCCTGCTCGAGGGCAAGGCGGAACCGGACACCGCCCGCTGCGTGGACATCGCCACCACGGCGGCCCTCAAGAAGATGGTGCTGCCCGGCGCCCTCGCGGTGGCAGCGCCCGTGGTGGTGGGCTTCGCCCTGGGCCCGGCGTCACTGGGCGGCATGCTCGGCGGCGCACTGCTGGGTTCCGTGCTGCTGGCGCTGATGATGTCCAACGCCGGCGGCGCCTGGGACAACGCCAAGAAGCACGTGGAAAAAGGGCACTTCGGAGGCAAGGGCTCGGAGGTGCACAAGGCGGCGGTGGTCGGAGACACTGTCGGCGACCCCTTCAAGGACACCTCCGGGCCGTCCATGAACATCCTCATCAACGTCATGGCTATCGTCAGCCTGGTGATCGCCCCGCTGCTGGCCTGACGGCCACCACCCGGCCGGCGCGGTGGCATTACGCCGCCGCGCCGGATTGCTTCCTGAAAGGTGAGTAACGACTGGCAGCCGCCCGCCCCGGCGAGTAGCATGCGGAAGGCCGGTCCGATGCCTCGGCGGCGTCGCCCCGGCAGCCAGAACGGGAGCATACAGATCATGGAAACGATTCGAAGC
>JASFMS010000421.1:0-3185 GCA_050117435.1 Ectothiorhodospiraceae bacterium
GTTTACGCTGTTGGCACTTGCGGGCGAAACCGCCATCATCAAACGGGAATAACAATATCGGCGAGCCGACGGGGACACCGGACATCGAAACACATACGGTACCGACCGGAGGCGGCGCCCCAGCGATGGTGCGCCCGCGCCGGCATGCAGAACAATACGCAGATTTTTCTTGTAAACCGGTGCATGCTCGTCGGTGCATCGCGGTCAGGAGGGCGTCAGCGACGTGACCAGCGCGCGTAGCCTCAGCAACCTCATTACGTTTCGCAACAGTCAGGGGATACAGGCCCGGGGCTCACTGCTCAAGCTCTCCCGCACGACGCTGATCGTCGAGGTCTACAACCCCTACTCCATCGTTCAGCTCAGCGAGGTGCTGAACGACGTGGAGATCCGCAGCGGCGACCGGGTGATCTACAAGGGCCGGGCCGTGGTGACCAATCTGGTCAACACCGGCCTCATGCTCATCGTCTCGGCGCGACTCGTGGATACGTGGTCGGACCTTGCCGGTCTGGTCGGCGACCACACCCGTATCCGGGAGGAAGTAACGGCTTTCGTCGAGGACTGGCGCGAGAGTCACCAGATTCAGCCGGAGTACCAGCTGGCGGTATCCCAGATTCGCTCGTTCCTTACCGAGCTGAACCGCTGGCTCGAACACCTGGATCTACAGGGCGACGATTATCCCCCCGATTTGGCAACCCAGGGCCGGGATGAACTCCTGGAGGACCTGTCGGAACCTCTGTTCCCGCAGCTCGGCGAGATGTTTGAGCAGTTCGAGGAGGCCGCCGCACAGGTTCCGGAGGAAGAGAGGGCAACCCATGCACGCTATGTGCAGCGAGACCTTCATCCGCTGCTGCTGCGCGCGCCGTTCGTGCATCGGGCTTACTACAAGCCCCTTGGGTACGCCGGCGACTATGAAATGGTCAACATGATGCTGCGCAACGACAATGAGGGGCCGACCACCTACGCCCGCATCATCAACTCCCTGCACCTGCAGCAAGGCCCGGCCCAAGCCCATCGCAACCGTATCGACATCCTCGACGAATGGCTCGGCGAAGCCCTCGGCGAGGCGGAAACGAACGGCCGTCCGCTTACGGGGCTGAACGTGGGCTGCGGGCCCGCTGTAGAGCTTCAGCGGCTCACGCGGTCCTCTCCGGCAGCGGACCGCTGCCAGCTGCGACTGATTGATTTCAGCGACGAAACCCTGAACTACACTCGGCAGCGACTGAGGGAGGCGGCGGAGCATAGCGGCCGATCCCCGCAGTTCGAGTTTGTGCACGAATCAGTGCACAATCTGCTGCGCCGCGCGTCCAACCCCTCCGGCGAGTCCGATGAACACAACTACGATATCGTCTACTGTGCCGGTCTCTTCGACTATCTCTCCGACCGGGTCTGCTCGCGACTGATGCGCCTTTTCTTTCAGTGGATTCGGCCCGGTGGGCGGGTCATGGTCACCAACGTTCACCCGAGCAATCCCGCCTTTTACCGTATGGAACACATCCTGGAGTGGTACCTCATCTACCGCGACGAGGATCACATGCGACAGTTGGTGCCGCCGGAATGGATACGCCGGGTGTTTGTCGACCACACCGGCATTAATGTCTTCATGGAGCTGGAGAAGCCCATAGAGCAAGATGCGTGACGCCTGCGAAATACGCACCGCATATCGGATGACCGAACGCGACTACCGCGTCTCGGCATCGAAGATTGGCTGCATCGTGGCTCTCGTCCTGGTTCCCGCCGGTGCCACTCTCGACTACGTGGTCTATCCCGACCAGCTTCGGGCTTTTCTGCTGCTTCGCCTGCTCTGCGATGCCTTTCTCGGCGCCATACTGGCCCTGCATTTTACCCGCATCGGACAACGACAAATACCGATCCTCACTTTCGCCTGGCTCATGGCATGCCAGGGAATGATTTCCTACATGATCTACGTGACGGAGGGTTTCCAGTCCACATATTACGCAGGCCTGAACCTCGCCATGCTGGGCGTGGGCATTCTGCTGCCCACGTCCGTACCGGAGGCGATACTCTTCTGCGCCGGCACGTTGGCCCTCTACACGGTGAGCTGCACAGCCAGTCCCAGCGGGCCCATCGACTTCAGCCGTTACTACAACAACATCTACTTCCTCGCGCTGACAGCGGTGATCAGCATTACAGCGGTGTATGTCAACGCGAGACGGCGCTTCTCCGAATTCCGGCTCAGCTACGAACTCGACGAGCGCAACAAGGAGCTTGCGGAGCTGGATCGTCTCAAATCGGAGTTCTTCGCCAATGTCAGTCACGAACTCCGCACGCCGCTGACCCTCATCCTGGCACCGGTGGAGGACATGCTGGAGCGACGCTCGGAGCTCCCCGAGGCGGTGGCGGAACGCCTCGGGCTGATTCGAACCAACGCCGTGCGGCTGCTGCGACTGGTCAACGATCTGCTCGAAGTAATCCGCCTGGAGGAAGGCCGTGTCGAGTTGGAGCGCCGCCCTATCGACCTGCGCACTTTGCTGGGCGGCATTCTGGATGCCATGGTGCCGCTGGCCGAGAACCGCGGCATCGCCCTGGAGCGCTCGCTGCCGGAGCAGACCGTCTGGGTGCGCGGTGACCGCGGGGCGCTGGAGAAGATCTTTTTCAATCTGCTGAGCAACGCACTGAAATTCACCGAAAGCGGCGGCAGAGTCAGAACCACGTGTCGCGTTGGGGAAGACGGGCAGGTGGCCGTCACCGTCGAGGATTCCGGAATCGGCATCAGCGAGGCCCACCTGCCTTACGTGTTCGACCGGTTCCGCCAGGCGGATAGCTCGGCCACCCGGCGCTATCCGGGCACTGGCCTCGGGCTCGCCCTGGTCAAGGAGCTCACCGAGCACCACGGCGGCAGCGTCGGCATCCACTCGCGACCGGGCGAAGGCACGGCGATCACGGTGCGCTTGCCGGGTATCGGCGAGGCGCAGCCTCAAGCCGAGCCGCAGGCGACTTCGGAGCATACCGTCGAGCCGCCGGATTCAGCACAGGCGCGGGAGGTAGGGATGCTGCCGCAACAGGCTCAACCACTGGCGGAGGCGCCCGCCGAGACCGGCCACCGGAACGCCACCGTCCTGGTGGTGGACGACGAGCCGGACATGCTCCGGTACCTGGTGGACCTGCTGTCCCGGGAATACCGGGTTGAGCAGGCCAAAGACGGCGGTGAGGCCCTGGATAAGGCC
>JASFMS010000422.1:0-3179 GCA_050117435.1 Ectothiorhodospiraceae bacterium
GCCAGATTGCCTCGGTGGCGAAGCGGCGGCAGTCACTCCGGAGACGGCGATGTGTAACCGATGTTACTCCCGCGCCCAGGCCGCCTCGTGGACCGCCAGCGGGTCAAGCAGCTCGATGCCGGCGGCGCCGGTCCGGATCAGTCCACCCTGGCGCAGTTCGGCGAGAATGCGGGCCACGGCGACCCGGGCGGAACCGACGGCGTTGGCCAGTTCCTGCTGTGTGACGACAGCCACGAGGGAGTTCCCCGTCTGGGACGACGCCGCGAGCTCCAGGAGATGCCGGCACGCGCGCTGTTTCAGGGTTCCGAAGGCGTTGCCGGCCAGACCCTCCAGCGCGTCGTAGAGACGCCAGCAGATCTCCTCGGCAAACAGCCAGGCGACATCGGCGTCCTCGTGGCCGGCACGCCGAAGCGCTTCCACGGGAAGCATGAGGACTACGGTGTGCGTGAGCATCTGCGCGCTCACGGGCGCCGGCCCGCCGACGACGGACGGAATGCCCAGTAGCTGCCCCGGGCGGGCGTAGCGGACGGTTACCTGGCGTCCGTCCGGGGCGGTCATGTAAAGCCGCAACAGGCCGTGGATCACCACGCCGGCGCGGGGCTCGTCGTGCTCGTGGTAGATAGCGGAGCCCGGCGGTGCCTCCAGGCGTACCGCCGCCTCCAGCCACCGCTTCACCTGGTCGCGGGGAAACCGGGAAAGAGGGCCTTTGGCAATGGCGGCGTCAATTGCCGCCCGGCTGGTGGACATGGTGTGTGCGGACACCGCTTCGGGCTTTTCTTGTGTGGTGCGGACCATTCTAGCGTTTTCGCCCGCAATGTCAGCGGCGACGCCGGCGGGCCGATGGGCAACGTCGTACACCGTCGGGGATGCCGGGGACGCTGCGCCTATCCCGCCTACTATTCTGATCAGCCGATCAACCAATCAACCAGCACCGGTGCCGACTACTTCCTGTCATCGTTGTCCTGCATTCGGCCGAACTCCCGGTTCAGGTCGTATTCCTCGGACGCCACGTGCGTTTCCATACTCCCCGCGCGGCGCTCCAGGTCCTCGAATTTACGGCGCAGTTCCGCGAATTCGGCGTCGGGATCGAACTCCGGCTCCGGGGCCGCGCTACCGGCGCCGGCGGTGGCATGCCGGGCCGCGCCCTTGTCGCCGAGGCTGCGCAGCCACGCCGCCAGTCGGTTCAGCTTGCGTTCAAGACTCCCGGGATGGCTTACCCAGTAAAGCGCCAACAGAAACAGGAAGATCGTCAGCGGCGCGTTCATGATCAGGCCGACGATGAAGCCGGCCAGCACGAGCTTTCGGGGCACGCCGAAGCGGTCGGCCAGGCCCTGGGTGACGCGCCGTATCACGCCGCAGGGTCTGCGATCGTCGCGGTGCTCTTCATGGTGGTATTGGCGGTGGCAGCGGCGGCTCATCGTTCCCTCCAGTCAGGCGAATCCTGATCCAGTATCTTCTCCAGCGACCTGATTCGCTGCTCCAGCCGTTCGGCCGTGTCCCGCAGGCGCCTCAGCTCCTGCGGGTCGATGCTGACCCGGTCCGTTCCGGGCGCGTTCTGCTTCATCAGCTTCCACTTTGTGACGTAGTGGAAGGTCATCCACAGCGGCAGGACGATGGCCAGGAACAGGACCAGCGGCACGAACAGATAGGAGAAAAATTGCATTGCGGGTACCAACCCCCTGTCAGCGTATCGGTCAGGAGTTCTGCTTGCGTGCGACCCGATCCTTCAGCTGCCGCAGCTCTTCCTCGACACCCGATTCGGCTTCCAGATCGGCAAGCTCTTCGTCCAGCGTTTTGTCCTTGCCCAGGTCGTAGGATTCGGCATCGGCCTCGAGTTCGTCGATGCGCCGCTCCAGGCCCTCGTACCTCGCCAGGGCGTCGTCAATGCGCCCGTCGTGGAGGGTGCGGCGGGTGCGCACCCGTTTCTCCGCCGTGCGCATGCGGATTTCCATGGATTTCTTCTTGGCCTTGGCTTCCTTCAGCTTGGCCTGGAGCTTCGACAGATCCTCGTTGTGCCGGGCCAGGCTTTCCTCGACCAGTTCCAGCTCGTGGCGCAGGGCGTCGGCCTGCTCGGCGAGCCGGTGTTTTGCCACGAGCGCTCCCTTGGCCAGGTCCTCGCGGTCCTTGGAAAGCGCGAACTCCGCCTTTTCTGCCCATTCCTTCTGGCCGTTGTCCAGCTTTTCGAGCCGGCGCACAAGCTCCTTGCGGTCGGCAATGGCCTTAACCGCGGCGGAGCGAACCTCCACCAGCGTATCCTCCATTTCCTGAATCATCAGCCGGACCATTTTCTCCGGGTCCTCGGCCTTGTCCAGCAGGGCGTTCAGGTTGGAGTTAACGATATCCGTCAGTCGCGAAAAGATGCCCATCTCGGCGTCTCCGGTTGTGGCAGTTGCGGCGACAGGTTTCGCAGGATCCGTGCCACCGAAGACTGACTGCGGAATCAATCGGTTACGCCTCCGGTGTGTTCGTGGAGTAGTGAAAATCGCCAGAAGATGGCGGAAAACGATAGCGTAAGACGCTATACTGCGGGTATGGAAGCTCTACCGCCTCTCATCGGTGAAGACCCCGCGTTTCTGGACGTCATCGAGCACGTTTCGCGGCTTGCGCTCATAGACAGACCCTGCCTGGTGGTGGGGGAGCGGGGCACGGGTAAGGAGCTGATCACCAGCCGTCTGCACTACCTGTCCCGTCGCTGGGATGGGCCTCTGGTGAAAGTGAACTGCGCGACGCTCACGGAATCCCTGCTGGAGTCCGAACTCTTCGGCCACGAAGCGGGAGCCTTCACCGGCGCGCAGCGGCGCCACATGGGCCGATTCGAGCGGGCGGACGGCGGCACGCTGGTTCTGGACGAAATCGCCAGCGCCTCCGCGGCCGTGCAGGAGAAGGTGCTGCGTATCATCGAATACGGCGAATTCGAGCGTGTGGGCGGGAGTGAAACGTTGCGGGTGGACGTTCGGGTGATCGGTTCCGCCAACGTCGACCTGCCGGCGCTGGCGGGAAAGGGAGAGTTCCGCGCCGACCTGCTGGATCGGCTGGCGTTCGACGTGGTGACGTTACCGCCGTTGCGGTCAAGGCCGGCGGACGTTTTCCCCCTTGCCACCCATTTCGCCACCGAGATGGCACGGGAAATGGGACACGACGTGTTTCGGGGCTTTTCCGGGCCGGCACGGGCGGCGTTG
>JASFMS010000423.1:0-3177 GCA_050117435.1 Ectothiorhodospiraceae bacterium
GTTCACCTTCCTGGCGCTGGCTACGGGATCGCTGTGGGGAAAACCCATGTGGGGCGCCTGGTGGGTGTGGGATGCGCGTCTGACCTCGGAGCTCATCCTGCTCTTTCTCTACCTGGGTTACATTGCGCTTCAGGCGGCCTTCGAGGACCGCCGCCGAGCGGCCCGCGCATCCGGCGTGCTCGCCATCGTGGGCGTGGTCAACGTGCCCATCATCCACTACTCGGTGGAGTGGTGGAACACGCTGCACCAGGGCCCGACGGTCACCAAAATGGGGGCGCCATCCATTGATATGAGCATGCTGATCCCGCTGCTGCTCATGGCGATCGCCTTTATGCTGTACTTCGGGGCGATCTGGCTAGTCAGGGCGCGTTGCGAAGTGCTCGAGCGCGAGCGTACCAGTCGTTGGGTTAAGGAGCTTTCGGAGAGCGTCTCGTGAGCGAGTTTCTGTCCATGGGCGGCTACGCGTTCTACGTGTGGACGTCGTACGGCCTGGCGGCGGCCGTACTGCTGGCGAACGTGCTGGCACCGACGTTGCGACATCGCAGCATTCTGCGCACCGTAGCGCGCAGGAGGCGGCCATGACGCCGCGGCGCAAGCGAATGGTGCTGATCGGGATGCTCGTTGTGGGCGTGGGCGCGGCCGTGGGCCTCACCGTGTCGGCTTTCCGCCAGAACATGACCTTCTTCTACTCGCCCTCCGAAGTGGCGGCGGGCGATGCGCCCGTGGGCTATCCGTTCCGGATGGGCGGGCTGGTTGCCGATGGCAGTGTCGAACGTCCTAACGAGGGGTTGGCGGTGCACTTCGTCGTCACCGACGGCAACAAGTCCATCCCCGTGTCCTACAGCGGCATTCTGCCGGATCTGTTCCGTGAAGGGCAGGGCGTCGTGGTGAGGGGGCGTCTCGGCGGTGACGGAATGTTCACGGCGCAGGAAGTGCTGGCGAAGCACGATGAGAAGTATATGCCGCCGGAAGTGAAGGATGCCCTAAAAAAGGGCAAGGCCCTGGCCAATCCCCACGCGAAGACGAGCAAGCCATGATACCGGAGCTTGGACATTTCGCCCTCATTCTTGCGTTCACGCTGGCGCTGGCGCAGTCGGCGTTTCCGCTGCTGGGTGCCTGGCGGGGCGACTCGAACTGGATGGGCGTGGGGCGTACGGCCGCCGTCGGCCAGCTGTTCTTCGTGGGCGTCGCGTTTCTCGCTCTGGGGTGGGCGTTCCTGCAGAACGATTTCAGCGTTGCCTACGTGGCGCACAATTCCAACACGCATCTGCCCTGGTACTACCGCCTTTCGGCGATCTGGGGATCCCACGAGGGATCGCTGCTGCTGTGGGTGCTGATTCTCTGTGGCTGGACGACCGCCGTCGCCACGCTCAGCCGGGAGCTGCCGCTGGTATTCACGGCACGGGTCATCGGCGTGATGGGTGTGGTCAGTTCTGCGTTTCTGCTGTTCCTGCTGGCTACCTCCAACCCGTTCGCGCGGCTTTTTCCGTCTCCCGCCCAGGGTCGCGATCTCAATCCCCTGCTACAGGACCCGGGGCTGATCGCCCATCCACCAATGCTGTACATGGGGTACGTGGGGTTCTCTGTGGCCTTCAGCTTCGCCATCGCCGCGTTGCTGGGCGGTCGCCTCGACGCCACCTGGGCGCGCTGGTCGCGTCCGTGGACCATCATGGCGTGGACGTTCCTTACCGTGGGCATCGCCATGGGCAGCTGGTGGGCCTATTACGAGCTTGGCTGGGGCGGATGGTGGTTCTGGGATCCGGTGGAGAACGCCTCGTTCATGCCGTGGCTGGCCGGCACAGCCCTGATACATTCCCTTGCCGTGACGGAGAAGCGTGGCGCCTTCAAGAGCTGGACCGTCCTGCTGGCGATCTTCACCTTCTCCCTGAGCATTCTGGGCACATTCCTGGTTCGTTCCGGCGTTCTGACTTCGGTGCATGCGTTCGCCACGGATCCGCGCCGGGGCGTGTTCATCCTGGCGCTGCTGGTGGGGGTCGTCGGGGCCTCGCTGGCGCTCTACGCCTGGCGCGCGCCGAAGATCCGCAGCCAGGGGCGATTCGAATTGCTGTCCCGGGAGACGACGCTGCTGCTGAACAACGCCCTGCTGACAGTGGCCGCGGCGACCGTGCTGTTGGGGACTCTCTACCCGCTGTTCATGGACGCGCTCGGGATCGGCAAGATTTCCGTGGGGCCGCCTTACTTCGACACGGTGTTCGTGCCGCTGATGCTGCCCCTGCTGGTCCTCGTGGGCATCGGCTCGCTGACGCGCTGGAAGCGCCAGAGCGCAAGCGGCCTGTTGTGGAAACTGCGCGGTGCGTTTCTGGCGACGGCGGTCGCGGCTCTCGTCGCCGCCTGGTGGATGCTGTCGGTGTCGGCCGCGGCGGTTCTCGGGCTGTCATTGGCCGTCTGGGTCGCCTGGACCAGTGTGCAGCCGCTCTGGGAGCGGGTGCGAGGGCGGTCCCGGCCCCTGCGCGCACTGCGGCAGACACCCCGTGGCTTCTGGGGCATGACGCTGGCGCATCTGGGGCTCGCGTTTTTCGTGGCGGGCGTCACGGTTGTGCAGACCTTCGAGTTGGAAACGGACCTGCGCATGGCCCCCGGCGAGAGCTTTCAGGCCTCCGGCTACACCTGGCGTTTCGATGGGGTGAAGCCGGTGCGTGGGGCCAACTACGAGGCATCGCGCGGCACCGTTACCGTTTTTCGGGACGGAAAGCGCGTGACCGAGTTGCACCCCGAAAAGCGGACCTATCTGGCGCAGCGGAGGCCCACCACCGAGGCCGGGATCGACGGTGGGATCTTCCGTGACCTGTACGTGTCATTGGGCGAGAAGCTGGATGGGAAGGGGGCATGGAGCATCCGGGTACAGTACAAGCCCATGGTCCGCTGGATCTGGCTCGGAGCCCTTGTCATGGCCGTGGGCGGGGTGCTGGCCGCCACGGATCGTCGCTACCGCCGGTTGCTGGCGCGTGAGCGCGCGGGCGCCGGTGACTCGGTTTCGCCCACGTCCGAATCCATCGCATGAAACGGTACCTGATTCCGCTGGCGGTATTTCTCGCCGTTGCCGTGGCCCTGGGGATCGGGCTGACCCTGGATCCCTCCAGGGTGCCTTCACCGCTGATCGGCAAACCGGCGCCGGCGTTCAGCGCGCCGGACCTGCATCATCCCACGCGTACCGTC
>JASFMS010000424.1:0-3153 GCA_050117435.1 Ectothiorhodospiraceae bacterium
CTGCGTTGGCGTTCTTGTAAAGGGCTACGGCCATTCACTGCGAACGCCGCCTTGCCACAGCGCCGCTGTGAAGCGCAGAGGCACGCGGGAATCGTTCAGCGTTTCCTTGGGCAACGCCACGGAGGCGGCGGAGGGTAACAGGCGCCAATGAATCGACAGGACAAGTTCGACAACCGCGACGGCACGCTGATCAACGACTCCATGATGACCCGGGAGTCGTGGAAGATCTTCCAGATCATGGCCGAATTCGTGGAGGGCTTTGAGCGGCTCGCGCGGATCAAGCCGTCGGTCAGCATGTTCGGCTCGGCCCGCACCCCGCCGGATCACCCCTGGTACCGGCTGGCCGAGGAGATCTCCCAGGCCCTGTCGGATGCCGGATTCTCCGTGGTCAGCGGCGGCGGCCCGGGGATCATGGAGGCCGCCAACAAGGGCGCTTTCGCGGGAAAATCCCCCAGCATCGGGCTGAATATCCAGCTGCCGCAGGAACAGGGCGGCAACCCGTATCAGGACATTTCGCTGAACTTCCGCCACTTCTTCTCCCGGAAGGTCATGTTCGTCAAGTACGCCTCCGCCTACGTGGTCCTGCCCGGTGGCTTCGGCACCCTGGACGAGCTGGCGGAGATACTGACGCTGGTGCAAACGGGGAAGACCCGCCGCATCCCCATCATTCTGGTGGAGTCCTCGTACTGGAACGGCCTGATCGACTGGTTCCGGGACGTCCTCGCCGCCAACGGCACCATCAACCCGGAAGACCTGGACCTGTTCCGGGTGCTGGACGAACCGCAGGCCGTGGTGGACGCCATCTTCGATCACTACGAACACCGGGGTTTCGAGCCGTCCCAGGAAGAGAAGGAAATCCTGCTGGATCTCTGAAGCCCTTACCGCACGAAGGAGTATCGATGCGAGGATCCGTATTGGCCGCGGCGCTGCTGGCAGTCGCGGTGGCGCTGCCGGCGGCGGCACAGGACAAGTCGGGCACCAGCAAAGCACCGAAGGTGACCCCGCCGCCTCCACCCGAATCGCTGACCAAGGGCAAGGACATCGAGCCGGAGGTCAACATCGTCGAGCGGGAGTGGGCCACGTTCGAGGAATACAGCGTCCACGGTCACGTCTACGCCGTAAAGGTGACCCCGAGCTGGGGGCCGCCCTACTACCTATACGACTCCGACGGCGACGGGAGCCTGGAGTCCCGTCGCGACCTGCTGCGCGACGTACCCCAGACGCCCATGTGGAAAATCCTGACCTGGTAGAAGCTACGCCGGGCGGAGATTGGCGTAGGCGGCCACCAGCCACTTGGCGCCAACGCCGTTGAAGTTCACCTGCACCCGCGCGCCGGCGCCGCTGCCCTCGCAGCTCAGCACCACACCCTCGCCGAAACGCTCGTGAACTACGCGCTGGCCGAGGCTGAAGGCGCCCCCGGACGCCGACGAGGCAGGCGTCTGTGCCATTCTCGGGCGGGTCACGGAAAAGCGCGCCCTTACCTCCTCCACCAGCTCCGGCGGCAGCTCGCGCAGGAAACGTGACGGCATGCCATACTCGTCCCGCCCGTGCAGCCGGCGGCGCTCGGCGAAGGTCAGGAACAGCCGCTGCCGCGCCCGGGTAACTCCCACGTAGGCCAGTCGCCGCTCCTCTTCCAGGCGGCCCGGCTCCTCCACGGACATCCGGTGCGGGAACAGGCCCTCCTCCAGGCCCGCGAGGAACACCACGGGAAACTCCAGGCCTTTGGCGGAATGCAGGGTCATGAGCTGGACACCCGCCTCCCAGGCGCCGGCCTGCCCCTCGCCGGCCTCCAGCGCGGCGTGGGCCAGGAAAGCGGTGAGCGGGTCCATTTCTTCCGCCACCTCACCTTCCTGTTCGAAGGTCCGGGCGGCGGTAACCAGCTCGTAGAGGTTCTCCAGACGGTCCTGGCCGCGGTCCGAGCGATCCTTTTCGAAGTGCGCCTTGAGCCCGCTGCTCTCGATCACCCGGTCGATGCGGTCGGGCAGGGGTTGCTCGGCGGTCTCGAAGGCCGTTTCCTCCACCAGATCAATGAATGCGGCGACTGCCTTGCCGGCCCTCGCCGGCAGCGCGCCGCCGTCGACCATGGCACGGGCGGCGTCCCAGAGGCTGCAACCCTGGTCCCGGGCCACCGTGCGCACGGCGTCCACGGTCTTGGCGCCGATCCCCCGGGTCGGGGTGTTGATCACCCGCTCGAAGGACGCATCGTCCTGGCGGTTCGCCAGCAGCCTCAGGTAGGCCAGCGCGTCCTTGATCTCGGCACGCTCGAAGAACCTCAGCCCGCCGTACACACGGTAGGGAATGCCGCGGCTGACCAGACTTTCCTCGAAGGTGCGTGACTGGGCGTTGGAGCGGTAGAGAATGGCGAAGTCCGCGTAGCTGTGGCCCTCGGATTCGGTCATCGCCTGTATCCGCTCCACCACGAACCGCGCCTCGTCCTGCTCGTTGAAAGCGGCGTAGATGGAAATGGGTTCGCCGTGGGGTCCGTCGGTCCACAGGGTCTTGCCCATGCGGTCGCTGTTGTGGGCAATCAGGGCGTTGGCGGCGTCCAGAATGGTGCGGGTGGAGCGGTAATTCTGTTCGAGACGCTGCACCTGCGTACCGGGGTAGTCCTTGCGGAAGCGCTGCAGGTTCTCCACCCGCGCGCCGCGCCAGCCGTAGATGGACTGGTCGTCGTCGCCCACCAGGAAGACGTCGGCGTCGGTGCCGGCGAGCAGGCGCAGCCAGTTGTACTGAATGGCGTTGGTGTCCTGGAACTCGTCCACCAGGATGTGCCGAAAACGCCGGCGGTAGTGCCCCAGCAGATCGGGACTGGTCATCAGGAGCTCGTAGCTGCGCAGCAGCAGCTCCGGAAAGTCCACCAGCCCCGCCGAGCGGCAGGCCTCCTCGTAGGCCTCGTAGACACGCACCATGGGGCCGCTGTACGGGTCGGACGCATCCAGATCCCGGGGGCGCTGCCCCTCGTCCTTGCGGGCGTTGATGAAACCCTGAACCTGTCGTGGCGGCCACCGGTTCTCGTCCATCTCCAGGTTGCGAAGCACCCGTTTGACCAGCCGCCGCTGGTC
Source organism: Ectothiorhodospiraceae bacterium (assembly GCA_050117435.1). Taxonomy (GTDB): domain Bacteria; phylum Pseudomonadota; class Gammaproteobacteria; order Nitrococcales; family Nitrococcaceae; genus JASFMS01. The sequence goes on from JASFMS010000424.1 coordinate 3,063, forward strand.
CTCGGCGTCCAGGATCTGAAAGCCCTGGGGCAGCCCGGCCTCCTGCCAATGCAGGCGCAACAACCGGTGCGCAATGCCGTGGAAGGTGCCC
>JASFMS010000425.1:0-3151 GCA_050117435.1 Ectothiorhodospiraceae bacterium
TGAGTGCCGCGGCGACGACGAGGGGGCCGCCGGAACGCTGGCGAAAGACGATGCGGATATTGCTGGTCGAAGACGACGGCATGATCGGCGAAGCGGTGCACGCGGCGCTGCGGGACGATTCCTACGCGGTGGATTGGGTCCGTGACGGCCACCTGGCAGACACCGCCGCGGCGTCCACGGGCTACGACCTGATCCTGCTGGACCTGGGACTGCCGGGGCGGGATGGACTGGACGTCCTGCGGGGCCTCCGCGGCGGAGCCGACCCGGTTCCCGTGCTTGTAATCACCGCCCGGGACGCCGTTGAAGACCGCATTCGGGGTCTGGACGGCGGCGCCGACGACTACATCGTCAAGCCGTTCGCCATGAGCGAGCTGCTCGCAAGGATGCGTGCCGTGCTCCGGCGCAAGGGAGGCACGGGCAATCCCTTGCTGTGCCACGGCGGATTGACGCTGGACCCGGCAACGCGGCAGGCCGGCATCCACACACAGCCTCCAGTGCAACTGTCACGCAGGGAGTACGCCTTGTTGGAGGCGCTCATGGTACGCCCCGGCGCCATCCTCTCCCGAACACAACTGGAGGAGAGTATCTACGGGTGGGGCGAAGAGGTGGAAAGCAACGCCGTGGAGTTCCTGATCCACTCACTGCGGAAGAAGCTGGGAAGCGACACAATCCGGAACGTAAGGGGCGTCGGATGGATGATCGCCAAGGTGGACTGAGGCAGTCGCTGCGTTTCCGCCTGTCTCTATGGCTGTCACTGACCATTCTCGCCGTGGCCGTGATCGCCGGCGTCGTCTCATTTCTCGTCGCCTTCAATGAGGCCAACGAGCTGCAGGATGACATCCTGCGGCAGACCGCCGCGCTGGTCGACGCGCAGCACCTGCCGCTGCCTCGGAGCGCCAGCTTGGAGCCTCCGGAAAGCGATCCCGAAGCACGGTTGATCGTCCAGTCTCTCGCGAGACCGGCCAGGGACCGCGGGTCTTCGCCAAATTTCCCAAGCGACCTTGCCGACGGCATTCAGACGGCGAACGTCCAGGGTCGCGACTACCGCGTCTTCGTGCGAACCCTGGGGCCTGAAAACAGAATTGCCGTCGGACAGGAAACCGCACTTCGCAACGAAACGGCTCGAGATGCTGCCTTGCGTTCGCTGCTGCCGCTTCTCGTCCTGGTGCCTATTCTTCTGCTGGTGGTCGCGAGTCTGGTGCGCCGAATGTTCAGCCCCGTCCTCGTGATGGCGGCGGAGGTGGACCGCCGCGGCGAACAAGACCTGGAGCCGGTCTCCGCCGCCGCTCTACCCAATGAGATTCGACCTTTCGTTGTGGCAATCAATCGATTGCTCCAGCGCGTCGCGGACTCCATGGCCATGCAGCAACGATTCATCGCCGCGGCAGCCCATGAGCTGCGCTCGCCATTGACGGCGCTCTCGCTTCAGGCGGAGCGGCTGGCGGGAACGCAGATGCCGGGCGTGGCGCGAGAGCGGCTGTCGGTGTTGAGGCGAGGCATCGACCGCAACCGGCGGCTCCTCGATCAGTTGCTTGCCTTCGCACGTGCGCAGTCCGCGGCCCCGCTGCCGACCACAAGCGTCTCGGTGCAGGACGCCTTTCGCCGGGTGCTGGAGGAGCTGATGCCCCTGGCGGAAGCGAAGCAGCTGGATATCGGCGTCGATAATGCCCCAGGCGCCGACGTGCCTATGACACCGGTGGATATGGATACCGTGCTGAAAAACCTCGTCGGCAACGCGATCCAGTACACCCCCGCTGGCGGGCGTATTGATCTCGCCGTGACGGAAGTAGAACGCTATGTGGTCGTCACCGTGGACGACAGTGGCCCAGGCATACCGGATTCGGAGAAGGCAGCGGTTTTCGAACCTTTCCACCGCTCGCTGGGAACCGACGTCGCGGGATCCGGGCTGGGGCTGTCAATCGTTAAGTCCGTGGTCCAGCGTTACGGTGGATACGTCGAGCTGGGGGACGCGCCCCAGGGAATGTCCGGACTGCGAGTGAGCGTGTCCATCCCGATTTCAAACTCTCGCGGCTCCTGCAGCCATTTCCAGGCGTCCGCCGCGGAATAGCCCGTGCCGGCGCGCGCGCCGGAATCCGGTCAAGACTCCGGTATCGGAAGAAAGCGACGGGCTCTCCTCAGGAAAGCCTATGGGAAAGGAGGAGCGGGGGAACGGGAACCGGGAAGGGAACCGGGACACCCACTATTCGATCGCTCCTCCGGCGAATCGGGCTGCCTCGCGAAGACGCTCTTTCCGTTTCGCTCGACGATCAGGCCGGGCGCGACGTGACGCGACGCGCCGCAATCGATGCACGCCGTGTCGATGTAACACTCCCCGGGAGCGGAGTCGGGATTACGGGTCGGTTTCATGCGGTCGCCCGCGTTGAGAGAGCCGAAGCAGGGCGGCGAAGAGCCCATTTGCTCACCACGCGCAAATCGCCCTATATCAATAGTCGATTGCAGCGCGCGGGAAGGGGCCGATCAGCGGGTCGCGTTCCGATCGCCGGTTCGCATGCCGGCGGAGGCAACGCGTGTCTCAGGTACTCACGTTGATGGCTGAAAAGCCCAGATGATGCATGAACTCCCGCAATGTCAGCAGCGCGGCCGCCTGCCCGGAATCCGAGGCCTCACCCGGGCGCCATACCGACGCTTCTGACGATTGAGCCAGTTGGCGATACAGCCTCTCCACGGCCTCAAGGCTGACGGTCTGCTCGGGCCCCGGCGCCACGCCGGAAAGGTGGGCCAACGCGTGCAATTCGGTATCGTGCGTGACCAGCGTGGAGTCCTACGCGAGTATCGGCTGGGTACGCACCACCTCATCCTCGGTCAGGTTGATCGCACCTCCGAGCTCGTACGGTGTTGGCGGATTGTGCCGGAAACACTTCTCGGCGACCTGTTTGTAGCCGACGCGGAGCAGGAGAGAGGCTTCCGGCTCGCTCGCGGTGCCGCTCGCGGCGATCATCTCCGACGCGCCGATATGGAGCAAGGTCACCGGCGCACCCGGCGCCATACCCGAACGGGCACGCGAGTACCGCGACGTGATGCTGGCATCCGTGGAGTGGCATTAGGTTCCCGCCACCGTGAGCTCCGGCGTGGGGTGTTTCTGCGTTCCTTAGGCTGAATGCCGGGCTGCCCGGCGCATGGACTCAACCAG
>JASFMS010000426.1:0-3150 GCA_050117435.1 Ectothiorhodospiraceae bacterium
GAACGCCGCCTTGCCACAGCACCGCCAGGAAGCGCAGAGGCACGCGCGAATGGTTCAGCGTTTCCCTGGCACACCGGCGCTGACGGTGGATACGATCATCCGGCTCGGCGGTCGGGAGGATCGTGTCGTTCTCATCCAGCGGGCCAACGCGCCCCGCGGCCTCGCTCTGCCCGGCGGCTTCGTGGATGTGGGTGAGACTGTGGCGCAGGCGGCCGTCCGCGAGGCCCGGGAGGAGACCTCGCTCGACGTGACGCTGCGCCTGCTGTTAGGCGTTTATTCCCGCCCGGATCGGGACCCGCGGGGCCACACCGTGAGCATCGTCTTCGTGGCGGATGCCGGGGGCGAACCGCGCGCCGCGGACGACGCCCGGTCCATCGTTATCGCGGACCCGAATAACCTGCCGGAATCCCCGGTATTCGACCACCGGAGGATTCTCGACGACTATCTGAACTTTCTGCGGACTGGCGCGCTCCCGGCGCCGGAACTCTAGCAACAGTACAAACAGTACACAGCGACGAATGATTCCGCTCAAAGACGACAATCCGACGCGTCGAACGCCGGTGGTGAATCTCTCCATTATCGGCGTCTGCGTCGTCGTGTTCCTGTGGCAACTGACCCTCGGTTCGCGGGGCGGGCAGGCCGCGGTCTACGCGCTCGGCGCCATACCCGCCGTTCTTTTCGGCAAGGCGCAGCTGCCCGCGGAGCTGGCAACGGTGCCGCCGTTGGCGACCGTCTTCACGTCCATGTTCCTCCACGGCGGATGGATGCACATCATCGGCAACATGCTCTACCTGTGGATATTCGGAGACAACGTCGAGGACGGCATGGGGCACGGGCGGTTTCTCGCCTTCTACCTGCTCAGCGGTATTGCCGCGGTAGGCGCGCAGGCCTTGCCGGACCCCGGCTCCACGGTGCCGATGATCGGTGCCAGCGGCGCCATTTCGGGTGTACTGGGGGCGTACCTGCTCATGCACCCGCGCGCAAACGTGCTGGTGATGGTGCCGCTGGGCTTTCTGCTGCCCATCATCCGCCTGCCCGCGATGCTGGTACTGGGAATGTGGTTTCTTCTGCAGCTGCTATCGGAGCTCGGCGCGGGCGGCGGGGCGGGTGTTGCGTTCCGGGCGCACATCGGCGGGTTCGTCGCCGGCATGGCGATGCTGCCGCTCTTCAAGCGTCCGGGTGTACGCCTGTGGCGCTAGGCAAACGGGGTGGGGCGGCAGGGTCCGTTCGCCGCTTCAGTGACGGCGTCTGTTTCTGCCCTGACCGTTATGCCGCTCGACCCACTGTTGCTTGCGCAAGTGAGTTTCCACCTCCTTCTTGAGGTTATCCTCGAAGGCTCTGGCCTCCAGTTCCCGGTCGACTTCGCCGAGCAGGGCCTCCAACTCCTCCCGCGACAGTGACGCAAGGTCGAAGTCGCAGTCGATTCGTGTCGTACCACGGGTGCTTTTCGCCATCGTTCGACGCGTTAAGAAACGCCCCCAGGAAAGAGAAAGGAAGTAACAGGCAAAGGAGTCTTTCGTCGGGTTGCCAGCGGCCCGGTCTGACGCGGGCCGTTTCTTGAGAGCTTACAGTCGCTGTTCACAGAGTATCTGTTAGATCGTTCACACTATGCGGGGAGACGTCCGGTCCGAGTCTACGGAAAAGCGCTGAACCGTTCGTGCGTTCCTAGTGATCGTTGAACTTCTCCGCCAATCGCTGCAGCTTGCGCTGGTTCACTTCCGCGGACGAAGGTTTGGCGCCGCCGGGTTTGCGCTGACGTTTCTTCTCCGCCGCGCGCTTCTTCTGCTCATCCCGCCGCTCCTTCGCGTGGGCTTTGGCGGTGTCCGTTACCGGTCCGGCGTCGGAGCCGTCCAGCGCGACGCGGTCCCGTCCCGCGATGATCGCCTCCAGATAAGCCGGTGAGTGTGTGTATCTCGCCAGGGCCTGCTTGATCAGCCAGTTCGGCGTCTCCGCCAGGTCGGAATGGTTCGCCAGGTCCTTCTTCAGCTGCTCCTGTATACCGATCGCGAGCGGTCGCACCGCCTTGCGGTCGGCCGTGAAGCACTGGGAATAGCGCTCTACGAGTGTGTCGAGGAATTCCCGTGTCTTCTCCGCCCGGCGGCGTTTCTGGTTCGCTGTGTTGGACATGGACTCAGGCGGCGCTCTTCGTTGCCTTCTTGCAGTGCGAGAAAATCCCGGCTCGTGACCTTAAGGAAGCGCTGATCAATTCCTCGCGTTCGCGTTAGGGCCTTAGTCGATTTTGGCCCCTGGCCGTGTTGCGACGCTGGCCCGGTAGCTATGGCTACCGAACCGCCGCCGCGCCTTGCCAGTGATCAAAATCGACGCGAGCGCGATCGCGACGAATTAATCAGCGCTTCCTTAAAGAGCCGGAAACGCGAAATTTCGAGGATACCCCAATCGCGCTGCGTGCGCCTACCGCGGGCTTCCCATCGAGGTCATCCCAACAATCGGACTTGTCTCAACCCTGGGGAGACCGCATATCATAGAGGGCAGGCCGGAAGGCCTGCCACCCCAAGGGCAAGGGTAGCAGTATGAATAGCCGCCATCGAATCGCGAAACAGCAGTTGGTCAGGATACTGGACGAGAACCGTTTCAACCATCTAACCAGCAGCGTACATGTACTGGGAACCCGCCGTGCGGGCAAGCACGAACTGGCGGGCGTATCCATTTACAGCAACCCGCGGGGATGGATGGCCCAGGTCAACTGGCGGGCCATCGTGGACTCCGACGAGATCACGCTTCGCGTGGGTGATGCAGACAGCGGCGAGCGTGCCTATGAACTCCGAGACGAGCAGAGGCTGCGCGTCTGTGTCGAAGATGAAGGAGGGACGCCGGTAAGCGACGATGAAGTGGCCACGCTTGTGGCGCAGTCGCAGCTCGCGAAAAGCTGGGAGCAGGACGTGGTCGATGTGCTGAAGGAGTCCCAGGACCGGCAGGCCACGGTGCACTGATCCCGTTCGGCCGAAATCTTCTACGGAAAGGGCCTGTCGGCGATGCTGGCGGGCCTTTTTTTATATAACGAAAAAGCCCGGGGCGACAACGCTCCCGGGCTTTTTCGTCGAAGTCATTGGTGGGCGGTGCTGGGATTGAACCAGCGACCCCTGCCGTGTGAAGGCACCCTCACGAAGCAGTGTAAACCTCATTACTTCA
>JASFMS010000427.1:0-3148 GCA_050117435.1 Ectothiorhodospiraceae bacterium
TTGGCGCGTATTCCCAGCCCGTCGGCGATGGTCGCGTTGTCGTGTCCCGCGGCTACCAGCTCCAGGACGGCCCGCTCCCGGCTTGTCAGTTCGCCGAGCCAGCCGGGCGGTCCGGAGGCACCGGGTTCGCCGGAGTGGGAAAGAAACGCTTCCACCGTCTCGAAGAAGCGGTCCCAGGCGGCTTCCTTCTCCAGGATTGCGTGGTTGTTGCTCTCGAGCGGCACGAACTCGGCCCGCGGGATGAGACCGGCAAGCAGTCTCCCTTCCTCGAATGGAATACGCGCATCGCCGCGGCTGTGAAACACGAGAGTTGGCACCCGTATCCGGCGCGCGAGGTCGCTGACGTCGATGTGATCGCAGGTGTCGACGATCCGTGCGGCGTTCTCCGGCGAGCTCGAAAGGCGCTGTAGATCGTTGAATGCGCGGGCCTGTTCCGGTGTTGCGTCGGGGACGAAAAGGGTGGTGAACACCTGCCGGAAGGCGGGCGTGTCCGTGCCCCAGCCCAGCTCGATCAGGGTACGGAACAGCATGGCCTCCCGGGAGGCGCGAACCGAGGGCTCCCGGGCGAGACGTCCCCGGACGTAGGCGCCGTGAAGTATCAGGTGACTGACGCGCTCCGGATGGCGCGCGGCGTAGGCAACGGCCACGGCGCCGCCCTGGGAAATTCCCAGCAGGCCGAAACGGTTGACCCCCGATGCCTCCACCACCGCTTCAAGGTCGTTCACCCAGGCGTCCAGAGAGCTTTCGGTCACCTCGCGATCCGACAGCCCGCAGCCGCATTCGTCGTAGCGCACCAGGGTGTGGTTTGCGGCGAGGCGCCGGAGGAACGGCCCCCATACCGGGCTCGCCAGGTCGTGTTCGATGTGGGTGAGCCAGTTGGCCGCCTTGATCAGCACCGGCCCGTTGCCCAGGGTGGCGTATGCGATCCGGTTGCCGTATCCATTGGTGCAGAAACGGATCGTCTGGGTGTCCGGTGCCGTATCGGCGGACGGGGAGTCGGCCATGTCCGCTTACCCGATGCAGCCGTTTCCCGTTCAGTGTAATAGCGTTGAGCCGGGCCGCCGGTCCGGCACCGGGTTCGTGGCGGAGAGGGGAGAAGCGCGATGGCGCTGCCATTCGGTATCGACGAGTTCATGGGGGTGTTCGCCGCATACAATAGCGCGATAGGCCCCATGCCTCTGGTGTTGGGTTTGACGGCGCTCGTGGCGGCGATCGTTGCCTGCACCCGGCTCCGCCACGGTGGCCGTGTGGTTTCCGCGCTCCTGGCGGTGCTCTGGGCCTGGACGGGCATCGCCTATCACATCGCCTTCTTTACCCGCATCAACACGGCGGCCTATGTATTCGGGTCGGTGTTTCTGGCCCAGGCGCTGGTGTTCATGTGGACGGGCGTCGTTCACGGCCGGTTACGGTTTCAGGTCAATGCCGGAGCCAGGGGTATCGCGGGAGCGCTGCTGATGACCTACGGCTTGGTTGTCTACCCGCTTCTGGGATTCGCGTTCGGGCACATCTATCCGGCAATGCCGACTTTCGGGGCTCCCTGTCCCACCACGATATTCACGATCGGACTGCTCTTCTGGGCGGTGGACCCGTGGCCCCGTCACGTTCTGTTGCTGCCGATCCTGTGGTCCGCCATCGGCGGCACTGCCGCGTTCCAGCTGGGAGTGCCCGAGGACTACGGTTTGCTGGCGGCCGGAGCGGCCGCACTGGGTCTGCTCATTCACCGGACGGTGAGAGGACGTTCCGCCGCTGCATCGGAGGGCGTCCGCCGTTGACAAGGTCCGGCGTGCCGACCGCGCACGATGTCGCGCCTCGCGACCGGTGCCGTTCCGGCAGGCGGGAAGGCGTTCGAGGGCAGCGCGACGGAACTATACTGGCGCGGTAACCGACTGACCTTCCTTCTCGGGTAATGGGGAAGCATGGACGTTCCGCCTCTTGATTCCGTGAACCGTGGCTTTCGCGAGCGATACCTGGATTATGGGGAGCTGACGGAGCAGCTCAGAGCCTGGGCACACGCCTATCCTTCGCTGGTTCGTCTGGAAAGCCTCGGGACAACACCCCAGGGCCGCGAGCTGTGGGTCGTGACCATCGGGCCGGAACCGGAGCGGGTGCGACCGGCGGTGTGGGTAGACGGCAATCTGCACGCGGTGGAACTGGCCGGCTCCAGCGTGGCCCTCGCCATCGCCGAGGAAGCCATCCGCCTGCATCTGGAAGGCGAAGGTTCGGCGGGCGGGGAATCCGCCGCCGTGCGCGAGGCGGCCCGACCGGTGCTGTTCCACGTCATGCCGCGGATTTCACCGGACGGCGCCGAGGCCGTGCTGAAGACGGGGCAATACGTTCGATCCGTTCCGCGGGATGCTCGCCCGAACCGCCAGCATGCGCGCTGGCGGGCGGGCGACGTGGACGGGGACGGTGTGGCGCTGGCAATGCGCATCGAGGACCCGGCCGGGGAGTACGTGGAGTCGGCGGATTGCCCGGGCCTGATGCTGGAGCGGACGATCCACGATTCGGGACCTTTCTACCGGGTCTACCCCGAGGGCTTCGTCGAGAATTTCGACGGGCAGGGCATACCCGATCCCGGGTATCTGGATGACAACTCCCCGGATCTGAATCGCAACTTCCCTTTCCAGTGGGTCCCCGAGCCAGAGCAGGAGGGGGCGGGGCCTTTTCCCGCCAGCGAGCCAGAGTCCCGCGCCATCGTCGAGTTCGCGGCAGCCCGCCCGAATCTGTTCGCCTGGTTCAACCTCCACACCTTCGGCGGCGTGTACATTCGGCCCCGTGCCGAGGTGCCCGACGAGAAGATGGACCGCAGCGATCTGGCGCTTTACCGGCAGCTGGAGGCCTGGGCGGAGGAGCTGACCGGCTATTCCATGGTCAGCGGCTACGAAGAGTTCACCTACGAGCCCGGCAAGCCGCTGCACGGCGATCTTACGGATTTCGCCTATCACCAGCGCGGCTGTCTGGCGATGGTGTGCGAGCTGTGGGACCTGTTCGCCCAACTCGGGATACCCCGCCGCAAACCGTTTGTGGACCACTACACGCACACCACCGCTGAGGACCTGATCCGTCTTGCCCGATGGGACAGGGAGCAGAACGCCGGCCGCGTCATCCGGCCCTGGCGACGGGTGAATCACCCGCAGCTTGGGGAAGT
>JASFMS010000428.1:0-3146 GCA_050117435.1 Ectothiorhodospiraceae bacterium
CGCAGACGCCTACGCCGCACGGCCGCTACCACCCTTCTTTGCGCCACTCAGGGACTCCACGGCCTTGCTGAGGGCCTCCACCTGCTGGCTCAGGCGCTCCACATCCTGCGCGGTCGCCACACCCGCCCCGCCCAGGGTCTTCTGCATGCGGTCCTCCAGATTGCGCCCCATCTGGCTCCACAGCTCAGTGCTGCGCTCCATCCATTCGCTCCAGGGGGCCACCACCATCCGCTGCATGTGCCCGGCCTGCTCTTCCACCAGCTTGCGGCTCCGGGCCTCGGCCGACTCGCCCTCGGCCACCAGCGCCTCGAAGAGCTTGCCGCCCTCCTCCGCCGCACGCGCATAGGCTCCAAGTCCGGCCAACCAGATCTGCCGGGCGTACTGCACGACGCCGGCCTCGGCCAGCGGATCACCTGACTTCTTTGACTCCGTCATGGTCTTCCTCCAATGAAAACGTTTCGCTGCACGAACAGCCCACGGACAGGCTGCAACGATGCGGGGCGGTCACCGAAGCTACCCCGCCAGCCTTCCTGCCCGCACACTAAGAGACGAACCCCTGACCGACGTTGACACACATCAATATTGCAGGCTGCCTGTGGAAATCGCCCTCCATCCCGACAAGCCGTGCCCGCGACAGCAATGTGCACACGGCCCCGAAAAGGGCAATGCCGGCCACAGACTTCCTGAAGCAATACCCTCAGGCGGCGCCCTCACGAGCCCCCGGAGATGCTCCCTGATCGTCGGCATCTCCGATCTCACGCTCGAGCTCATCGAGCGTACCCGACAACATTTCCATGGTTGCGGCAAGACTCCCGCGTGGCAGCCGTAGCGGCGGCGGCGAGTCCAGAACCGAGTCGCGTATGGCGATGCCGTGCCGCGCCAGGACCGGCCGCAGCTCGTCGCGCCGCTCGGCAAGCTGCCGCAGCACCTCCGCATAGGCGTGGGCACAAACGCGCTCGCGATTGGCGAAGCTGAACACGTTGGCAAAGAACATGCGGGCGTCGTCCCTGGACGGCTCGAAAACGAGCACGTCCCGTCCGGGATATTCCGCCTCGTACTTGCCCATGCCCGCCTCCATGCGGGAATGGATCAACGACCGGAAGGTCTGTCCCATAACCGCCGGAAGACCGCCGTGAACAAGGCTGGGCTGGCGCAGGCCCTGTTCCGGGTCCACACCCGCCCGCGCGTCGAAGGGAACCAATGGATTGATGCAGATGACCAGATCCGCTCCGGCGTCCAGGGCAACGGAGGCGTGAACGGTCTTTCTCAGGGCTCCGTCCACGAAATACCGGCCATCTATCTCCACCGGCAGATACATTCCGGGCAGAGCGGTGCTCGCCTGCACCGCGCGGGATATGGGAACGTCATCCCGGCCGGGCGCACCGAAAACGGCCACTTCGCCCGTATCCAGTTCCGTGGCAACGATATAGAGCTGCGTCGAAAGAGCGCGGAAGTCGTCACTGCGGCCTTGCACCGAAAACAGCGCTTTCAGCCAGCGTCGAATCGGGTCATTGTCGAAGACCCCGGGCGGAAGTGCCCGGGTGAGCCGCGCCGCAGCCCCCAGGATGCCCAGTTGCCACGGGGCCCGCACGTAGTCCGAAGCGGCGCGAACGGCGAGACGCGGCACTCCCGAGAGACGCCGGGCGTACTCCCCCCATGCCGGACGGAAGAACCGCTCCGGCGCGAGGTTGTGCGGGCTGTCGTCACTGCCGATGAGCAGCCCCGAAAGGGCCTCGGACCCGATGCCGTTCGCCAGGCAGGCGGCGACGAGCCCCCCCGCGCTCACGCCCACGAGGGCGTGCAGCCCGTCGAACTCCAGGCCGTCGAGTGCTGTATCCAGAGCCCGAAGCGCACCTACCTCGAACACGCCGCCGAGCGGGCCCCCTCCGGCCAGCGCCAGCGCTACCCGCGGCCCCGGAGGGTTCCGCTCACCGGGGCCGGCGTCTTCCGGGCGGTTGCCGCTCACTGCTTGCCGGCACCGCCCTGGTCGCTGCCCGCCGAGGAGCCGGCAGCTTTCTTGGTGGTCCGTGACGACGTGCGCCGAGTGGCAGGCTTCGCGGGCTTCGCCGCCGAACGCTCGGCGGCGAGCGCGTCGACGCGTTTGCGCAATTCATCGATCCGGCCTTCAAGCTTGGCGATGTCTTCTCCCGAGGGAACGCCCAGCCGGCTCATCGCCTTTGCCACCCGATCCTCGAACATATCCTCCAATCGGTCCCAGCCCTCGCTCGCACGGTCCACCGCACCCCGTACCTGGCCTCCGGCCATGTCACCGGTACGCCGCTCCATCTTCTGACCTTCCGCCACAAGACTCTCGAAAAGCTTCATGCCCTCTTCAGTGCTCCGCATGAACGCGCCCAATCCGGCCAGATAGATCTGCCGTGCCGAACCCATGACCCGATCCGTATAGGAAACCGGGGACTCCATCGTTTCTTTAAGCTTTCCCGCCATGACGTTGCTCCTTTACGAACGGCATTCGAGCCCAATTGCTCCTGTCCCAATGCTGAGGCTTTCACCGATCGACGGCTTGATCTCGGTCATGCGTATGACGACCGCGCGGCGGCATATTCAAAGTCAATCATCAAGACCAGGGAATCGAACCCGTGGAAAGCGACGACTGGACGTCATGCCCTTTTGACGGTTCCGCGTACGACTATTCGCCGGACCGGCTGCTTCGGCAGTGGCCGCGCCTGCATCAGGGGGACCGGGAACCGGCTCCTTCGGTGGACAATCTGCGCCGGTTGGAAAACACGGAAGGCGCGGCAGCGGGGCTGGAGGACCGGGCCGCCCTTCTGCAGGACGCCTGGCGGGCGTTTCACCGAGGCGAGTACCGCAGAGCCAGGGACGCGGGCAAAGCGTTGGAGGGTCTGGGGCTTGCTGTTGCCAGTAAGGCGCAGGCCACATATGCCCATTATCTGGAACCCGACGGCGGGCGCAAACAGGCGCTGCTTCTGGAAGCCGCCGACTGGGCGCGGCAACTCAGCGAGAAGTATCCCGACTACACCAACGGGCATTACTACCGGGCCTTCGCCCTCGGGCGGGCCGCGCAATTGATATCGGCTACCGAGGCACTTTCCCGCGGGCTGGCGGGCACGGTGAAGGACTCCCTGGACGAAGCGCTGCGACTTGAACCCGACCACGCCGACGCG
>JASFMS010000429.1:0-3131 GCA_050117435.1 Ectothiorhodospiraceae bacterium
TGGTTTCGGCGGTTCCCCAGAACATCCTCGACAAGATCGTCGCCCAGATCCCGGTGGGCCGTCTCGGCGAGGCCGATGAGATCGCTCGCGCCGTGCTGTTTCTCGCCGGCGAGGAAGCCGGATTCATCACCGGGTCGACGCTGACGATCAACGGCGGCCAGTACCTGATCTGACCCTTCCGGGCGGGGCGGCGTCTCCGGCGGCGCCGCCCCGTCACACGTCTTTCCTACTGTTCGTCGGAACATTCGCCCACCGTGAAGAAGTTCTCTTTTATTCAGCGGCTTTTACCTTCATCGTTAGACGCAACGTGAAGTCGGTGCTGGGGGATGCCCGTGCTCAGGGTGTGCAGCTTGGCGGGATCATATCTACTTCTATGCGGACTGATGGCCCTGATTTCGGTGCCCGCCGTCGCGGCGCCCGATGATCAGTCGCCTCGGGAGGTTTTCCGTGCCGCGGACGAGGCGTTGCGAAACGGCGAGGACGTGGACGTCGCGAAAACCCTGAAGCAGCTGGGGGATTATCCACTCGCCCCGTACCTGCGCTACCGCCAGATGCTTGGCGAACTGGGCGCGGTGAGCGCCGACGAGGTTCTGGAGTTCCGTAGCGCCCATCCGGATCGTCCCGTTGTTTCCCTGCTGGAATACCGCTGGCTGGATCGGGCCGGCGAAAAGGGTAATTGGGACGGGTTCCGGCGGGTGGACCGCGGCCGCGGAGGCGGCAGTATTGCCTGCTACCGGTTGCAGGCGCGCCGCGCCGCCGACGGGGTGGACGAGCATTGGCTCGAGCGGGCGCGGGATCTGTGGACCGTGGGGTATTCTCAGCCGAGTGCCTGCGATCCGGTTTTCGCCGTCCTGTATGAGCGAAGCGCGCTGTCCGCGGAGCGGCGCTGGACGCGCATCCGAAAGATCATGCAGGCCGGGCATTCGAGTCTGGCTCGGGCCCTGCGGCGTCGCCTCGAACCCGACCAGCAGCAATGGCTCGACCGCTGGTTGCGCATCGCCGCCAGCCCGGGACGGGAGCTGCAGAAGCCCGGCTTCGATACGCTGACCCCCAAGGGGCGCACCATCGTGCGCGATGCCTTTCACCGCCTGGCTCGGACGGACCCGCAGCGAGCCATGGAGCTTCTGGGGAAATACCGTCGCGAGGTATGGATCCTTGAAGCGGATGCGAACGGGTTGCAGCGCTATATCGCGCTGCGAGGCGCCTATGACCGCCACCCACTGGCCCAGCATTGGCTGGATGGCCTTCCGGACGAGACGGTGGATTCGCGGGTGCGGGAATGGCGGGCCCGGGTCGCCCTGGGTCGCCAGGACTGGGCCCGGTTACGCCGAGCCGTCGCCGAACTGGAGCCGGGTCAGCGGCGGCAGCCGGAATGGCAGTACTGGGGCGCAGTGGCCATGGCTCGAACCGGCGACCTGAAGGCGGCGCTGGAACAGCTTCGGCCTCTGGCATCGACACGCCACTACTATGGCTTTCTGGCAGCGGATCTTCTTGGCCGTCCCTATTCGATGAACGACAGCCCTGCTGGAGTGGATCCGCGCGCCGTTCGGCGCCTGGCAGAGCGACCGGGGCTGGTCAGGGCTCACGAGTTCTTCCGGCTGAATGACCACGAAGCCGCTCGGCGCGAGTGGTTCAGGACCCTGGCCGGCGCGGACCGGAATACCTGGGCGGATGCGGCGCAGCTGGCGATTCAGTGGGGCTGGTACGCCCGGGCCGTCCAGGCGGCGAACCGAGCCGGCCTGCGAAATGCGCTGGACCTGCGCTTTCCGCTGGCCTTCAGCAAGAGCCTGCCTCGCAATGCCAGGCAGGCGAGCCTGGACCCGGCGCTGGTCTATGCCCTTGCCCGCAAAGAGAGTGCCTTCGATCCCGGCGCCGTGTCGCCGGTGGGTGCCCGCGGGTTGCTTCAGGTCATGCCTTATACCGCGGACCGGGTAGCCCGCCAACTTGGCGAACCGGAGCCCGATACCGATGACCTGCTGAAGCCGGCGCTCAACCTGCGCCTCGGGACCGCGTACCTGAAACAGCTGTTGAGGCGCTTCGACGGCAGTCTCGTCATGGCGGCGGCGGCATACAATGCCGGCCCCGAGCGCGTCGAGGAATGGCGCCGGGAGAACGCCGGCCAACCCGCGCCGGTGTGGATCGAAAATATCACCTACGGTGAAACCCGGGACTACGTGAAGAGTATTCTCGCCTTTCGCGCCGTGTTCGACTGGCGGCTCCGGGGCAAAGCCCGCAGCCTCACCGAGGCCATGGCACTGCCGCCGGGCGAAGATCGGCGTCTGGCGCTGAGAGTCGAATAACGGGCGGGCCCACCCGTGGTCAGTCGTACCAGTGGCTTTCGGGTCGGTAGCTGCGTTTTCGCTGTGGTTTGTCCGTCGTAGGCGCGCGATCGCGGTCTTCCGTACTGTCGGGCCGGCGGCGCTCGGTGCGCGATCTGCCGGGGTTGGCTGCCCCAGTTGCCGCGTGATGGACGGGATGGCGTTTCATACTCGATGTCTCCGAATCGATGGTTTCCTTTCAGCAACCAAGCATGTTCGGTGCCAATGGGTGGACGCCTTGATTTGGCGGCTCCCGGGCCATTTTGTCGTCACTCTCGTGGCGTCATTTCCCGACGCTCTATTAGAGGTCCGATCGCAACGCCCCGTATTTCCCATCGACGCGCTGTAGTCGTAGAGCGACGTTTCCGCTTCGACGGCGCGGGAGTGGGCCGCTCCCCGAAGTCCGGAGCGGTCATAGCGCGACGCCCGGATCGAACCCCGTGATCAATGCGCCCCAGTGGCGGCCGGAAACGTGGATGGGGAGCGACAGATCGTTCAGGATTTCGCCCGTGTCACGGATATAGGTCTGCAGCAGGACCCGGTCTTCGTTGCGGGCGCGCTGCCGCTCGGTGCGGTTGTTGTTGTATATGCGCATATGGCGGGACTTGAGCAGATCATGCTCGGCGTCACCGTTGGGCGGTTCGGACACATGACTGTGGTGCACGGCCAGGTAGCCGTCGCGATTCACGGCGATGGAGTAGATCAGTCCGGATCCCTGCGTGAGCGCCTCGTCGGTGAGCGTTTGCAGTTCCGCCTGCGCCGCCTCGGTCCATGACGTCCGGTATTTCGGCGGTTCCACGTCCGGGACCTGCC
>JASFMS010000430.1:0-3127 GCA_050117435.1 Ectothiorhodospiraceae bacterium
TTGATTTGCCCGAAAGGGGAGCCGGCGCGACGCACTCAAACCATGTAAGCAGGCCCTAGTCCATGATCGGCTCGCAGCGACGAGGCCGGAACAGCGTCAATGTCTGGCCGGGCTTCGTGGACGCCCTGTCCACGGTGCTGCTGGTTTTCGTGTTCGTGCTCATGCTGTTCGTCATCGCCCAGTTCTACCTGAGCGATGTTCTCTCCGGGCGCAACAAGGCACTGGAAGAGCTCCGCGGGCAGGTTCAGGAGCTGGCGCAGACGCTGTCGCTGGAGCGGCGCAAGCGCAACAAGCTGGAGGAGCAGGTCTCGGAGCTCTACTCGGAGCTGCACGCCACGCTGACCGAGCGCGACAACCTGCGCGAGTCCCTGCGCCTGAGCAAGAAGGAGAAGAAGCAGCTCGAGGCGGAACTCACGGACACCGAGCAGGAACTCAGCGTCAGCAAGGACAAGCTCTCGCTCAAGCTGCGGGAGCTGGCATCCCTGCAGGCGGATATTTCGACCCTGCGCGAGATGCGGCGCAAGCTCGAGGCACAGGTGGGGAGTCTCTCCTCCCAGCTGGACGACACGAAGCAGCAGCTGACCGTAACGCGGGATCGCACCAAGGCGCTGCAGGCGGAGCTGGCGAAATCCGAGGAACAGACGCACCTCGCGCAGAAGACCATCGAGAAGCGCGAGGTGAGGATCCGCAATCTGGTTGCGGAGATCGAGGAACGGGACCAGGCCCTGTCCAAGCAGAAGAAGCTCACCGACGACGAGCGTCAGCGTATTGAATCCCTGCGCAGCGAGATCCGCGCGCTGCGCGACCAGATCAGCTCGCTGTCAAAGGCACTGGATCTGTCGCAGGAGACCGTTGCCTCCCAGAAAACGAAGATCAAGGATCTGGGAGAGCGGCTGAACCTGGCCCTGGCGCAGAAAGTGAAGGAACTGGCCGGCTACCGCTCCGAATTTTTCGGGCGCATGCGTCAGGTACTCGGGGACATACCGGAGATACGCATCGTCGGGGACCGCTTCGTTTTCCAGTCGGAGCTGTTCTTCGAGAGCGGTTCGGCGGAAATCGGCGAGGGCGGCCAGCAGAAGCTGGACCGGGTGGCCAAAGTGCTCAACGACGTGGCCGACCGCATTCCCAGCGAAGTTGACTGGGTGCTCCAGGTGGAGGGCTTCACGGACAAGCGCCCCATCAATACGCTGCGTTTCCCCTCGAACTGGGAACTTTCGACGGCGCGCGCCACGAATATCGTGCATTACCTGATCCAGCAGGGGATTTCCCCGCGCCACCTGGCGGCGGCAGGCTTCGGCGAATACCAGCCCATCGATCCCGCCGATACCCCGGAGGCCTACGCCCGCAACCGGCGCATCGAGTTCAAGCTGACGAGTCGCTGAGCGCGCTCCGTGACTCGTCGCAGTCACGGAGGAAACGCGCGAATACGGATTCGAGGAACCCGATCGAGTCGTTCAGCGTATGCTCGCTGTCGATCACGTGAAGCCGAGCCCCATGGGCGCGGCAGAAGCGCCAGCTGTTCTGCGCCGGGATCAGGTCGTCGCGCCAGCCGTGCACCACCTCGATGAGATCGGCACGCGGTTCGGGCTCGCCCTCGTATCCGGGCATGTACAGGGCGGGAGCCATGAGGAACAACCCGGCCGGTTGCAGCTGGCGGCTCGCCATGGCCGCGACGTATCCACCCATACTGGAGCCGACGAGGATCAGCTCACGTCCGGTCGGCGGCTGCAGCGAAATCAGGTGCTGCACCCGTTCGTCCGGATCCTGGGTGAACGAGTAGTCGGGGCTTTCCACCCCGAACCCCAGCTCCTGCGCCACCGCCGCAAGCGCCCGAATCTTCCGCCCCCAGGGGCCGCTCTCCTTGCCGTGGGCGAAGTAGACCGTGATACCCGCACTCATGAGCCGGCCTGCTCGGAATCACGGCCCAGCGCCGCGGACGGCTCGGCCGGCCAGGGCCCGAAGGGCCACGGCTTGTCGTCGCTGTTGAAGGTCAGGTAGAGCAGCACCTCGTAGCCGAACCGGGAGAGCTGTCGCCCGAACGCCAGCACCCGTGGGTTGCGGCGGCCAGTAACAAGCGTGGTGGCGAACTGGAACACGACCACCGCGGTGAGCACCAGTTCGGCCAGCGAGTAAATGAGGGCGAAGAGGAGAATGAAGACCCCGCGCAACCAGGTTTCGCCGCGGGTCAGGTTCGCCTTGAGCTCAGCATCCATGTCGTGATCCGCCAGTCGTTGAAGGGGGCCCTTTCGACCATCGTAGCCGGTTTTGCGCCCGCGCCGTGTGTGATTGAACACGACAGCCACGAACGCACCCGAAAGAAAAATAGGCCGAATCAGCGCCGACAGAAAGGGCACGACGCCCGGGTACTACGCCGTCCCTCAGGGTGACCAGCGCAACCGGCTCTCCCCGGCCCCACCTTCCTGGCCAACGTAGCTCAACCGCTGCAGGGCGTTCCACACCGACGGAACGCTGCGCAGTTCCGACGTCCCCAGAAAACGCTGCGCGAATTCCCCGCCGGGGAGCGCGGGAGAAATCAGGAACCCCTGCATGGTGGTGCAGCCGCAACGGCGTATCACGGCGGCCTGCCCCAGCGTCTCCACGCCCTCGGCAACGGTATCCAGACCCAGCGAACGCCCCATGCCACAGATTCCTCGCAACAACGCGCGACGCTGCTGCTCCCGGTCGGCACCCTGGACGAAAGCGCGATCGATCTTCAGGCAGTCCACCGGGAAGCGCGTCAGATAGCTCAGCGACGAGTAGCCCGTTCCGAAGTCGTCGATGGCGACGGCGATGCCGAGTTCCCTGATGCCATGGACCACGGAAATCGCGCATTCCGGATCCTCCATGAACTGGGATTCGGTAATTTCCAGCAGAAGCTGGGAAGACTCCACCCCCGTATCCCGGAGCACGTCCTTCAGCACGCCGATGAGCCAGTCGCTGCGTAGATCCATCCCGGAGAGGTTGACCCCGAGACGGATGGGCCGCTGCCCCCGGGCACGCCAGTCCCGGGCCTGACGCGCCACCGACCAGAGCATGAGCTCGGTGACGTCGCTTACCAGCCCCGCCGACTCGGCCACCGGAATGAACTCCGCCGGCGACACCCAGCTGCCGTCCGGTCGTGGCCAGC
>JASFMS010000431.1:0-3124 GCA_050117435.1 Ectothiorhodospiraceae bacterium
GCTTCGCCCCTGGCTGCAGCGGCTTTCCGCGGCGGCAGCAGCCACGCTCAGCTACGGTGTCATCCTCGGCATCACGGCGGTTGTCAGCGAGGCCGGCTACCGGGTGGTCAACGGCCCCGATGCGGTGGGCCACGGCGGTTTCGTCCTGCGCAGCCTGCTGGTGGCGGCCATCGTCGCGGCAGTACTGCTGCGCTACCTCTACCTCCAGCACGAGTGGCGGCAGCGCCTGCAGGCGGCAACGGAGGCCCGGATCGACGCGCTGCAGGCGCGCATTCGGCCGCATTTTCTGTTCAACAGCCTGAACACCATCGCGTCCATGATCGCCACGGCGCCGGAGGAGGCGGAACGCATGGTGGAGGACCTGGCGGATCTCTTCCGCGCCAGTCTCTCACGCAGCGACCGCATGACGCCGCTGCGCGACGAGCTGGCGCTGGTGGACGGGTACCTGCGCATGGAACAGCTGCGCATGGGGGAGCGCCTGCGCGTGCACTGGGACGCGGCGTCGGTTCCACGGGATGCCCTGATTCCGCCGCTGACTCTGCAGCCCCTGCTGGAGAATGCGGTCTACTACGGCATCGAGCCCCGCCGCGGCGGTGGCACTGTCAGCATTCGCGGGCGCGTTATCGATTCCGGGCTGGAAGTGGAGGTGGAGAATCCCGCTCCCGGCACGGCCCCGCGACGCAGTTCGGGTTTCGGCATGGCGCAGGCCAACGTCCGTGAACGCCTGCAGCTTGCTTTCGGGCGCCAGGGACGTCTGGAAGTCAGCGAGCGCGAGGGCGTCTATCATGTGATTGTGCGGTTTCCATATCGGCGAGGCACGTCCGATGAAGATTCTCATCGTTGACGACGAGGCGCCTGCGCGCTCGCGACTGGCCACCCTGATCAAGGCAGTCGGCGGCAACGACATCGTGGGGGAAGCGGGCAGCGGCGAGGAGGCGCTGACGGCCGTGGATCGGTATCGTCCGGACGTGGTGTTGCTGGACATACGCATGCCCGGCATGGACGGACTGGAGGCGGCGGCGCGACTGAGCCAGATGTCACGGCCGCCGGCGGTGATCTTCGTCACCGCCTATGGGGATCATGCCCTGGAAGCTTTCGACACCGCGGCCATCGACTATCTGGTGAAACCCGTTCGCCGCGACCGGCTCGCCGCCGCGTTGCAGAGGGCGCGGCGGCTCAACCGCGCTCAGCTCGAGGCCCTGGTGACCCCCGGATGCGACGACGCCGGCCGTCAGCATATACTCTGCCGGCGGCGATCCGGCGTCGAACTCATTCCCGTCGAGAGCATCCGCTATTTCATGGCGGACCAGAAATACGTCACGGTGGCCCATGCGCAGGGCGAGGACTTGATCGAGGACTCCCTCAAGCAGCTGGAGACCGAGTTCGGCGACCGTTTCGTGCGCATACACCGCAAGTCGCTGGTGGCGCGGGATCGCCTGCTTGGTCTGGAGAAGGGCAGCGACGGCAGGGTTTACGCGGTGCTGCAGGACAGCGACGATCGGCTGGAGATCAGCCGTCGCCACCTGCCGCGGGTGCGCAGCCTGATCCGTGGTGCCGGGCGGGACTGAACGGCCTGTTGCGTCGCCGGGGCCGCGTTCGGGGATAATGCGGGTCGACCCTGGGGGGCGAACCCGTGTAATCGGCCGTCCCGCGGCGCCAAAGCGGTGGCGACGGCCGGACCGGTCAGCCGCCGAACCACTTGAATCGATCCGAGGAGCATTATGTCCCGAGACCGGGTACGCATCGCCACCCGCAGGAGCCCGCTCGCCCTCTGGCAGGCGGAGCACGTTGCCGACCTTCTGCGCCGTCACCACTCCGGTCTGGAGGTGGAGCTGGTGGGCATGACCACCCGCGGCGACCAGGTTCTGGACTCGCCGCTGGCGCGCATCGGCGGCAAGGCGCTGTTCGTCAAGGAGCTGGAACGCGGCATCTGGGAGGGACGGGCCGATATCGCCGTGCATTCCATGAAGGACGTCCCGGCGGAGATTCCCGAGGGTATGCACCTGCCGGTGATTCTGGAGCGCGAGGACCCCTGCGACGCCTTTGTCTCCAACCGTTTCGCCGGCATTTCGGAGCTGCCGGAGGGTGCTCACGTCGGGACCGCCAGCCTGCGCCGGGAGTGTCAGATTCGCGCACAGCGCCCCGATCTGCGCGTCAGCACCCTTCGCGGCAACGTCCAGACCCGTCTGTCCAAACTGGATGGCGGGGAATTCGACGCCATCATCCTGGCGGCCTCCGGTCTCAAGCGCCTGGGCCTGCATGCGCGCATCGCCGCCGTGCTGTCTCCAGAACAGAGCCTGCCCGCGGTGGGCCAGGGCGCGCTGGGGATCGAGGCTCGGGAGGACGACGCGGAAATAGCGGAGCTCATCGCGCCGCTGAACCACCACGAGACGAATCTCCGCGTGAGCGCCGAGCGGGCGGTCAACGCCCGACTGGAAGGCAGCTGCCACGTACCCATTGCCGCCTATGCCCTGCTGGAGGGCGGGGACGCCGTCTGGTTGCGCGCCCTGGTGGGCAGCCCCGACGGCCGGCGCGTGCTGCGTGCCGAGGGGCGGGCCGCTGCCGACCAGGGCTCCGCTCTTGGTACGCGGGTAGCTGAGGAGCTTCTCGATCAGGGAGCCGGCGATCTGCTCGCGGAGGCGGAACAGGCGTGACTGGTCACCTGCGCGGCTGCGCGGTACTGGTTACCCGGGCGCGGCATCAGGCCGCCGGTCTGAGCCGCGCGCTGGAAAGCGCCGGCGCGCGGGTGGCGCAGCTCCCTACGGTGGAGATTCGGGCCCTGGACTCCGAAGACCTGAATGACCGGGCGCATTCGCTGGTTCCGCCGGCGGACTGGCTGATCTTCGTCAGCCCCAACGCCGCCGGTATCGGTTGTGAGCTCCTGGAGCGCCTGGGCGTGACACCGGCGCCCGGCTGCCGAATCGCAGCCGTCGGAGCGGGTACCGCCAGGGAGCTGGAGCGCGGTGGCCTGGGCGTGGACGCGGTGCCGGAGACCGGCGGTGGTGGCGAGGCGCTTCTGCGTCTGGCGGCGCTCGCGGACGTGGGCACACAGCGCGTCGTCATCGTCCGCGGCGTGGGTGGGCGCGAAACCCTGGCGGAGGCTCTGCGGGCACGGGGTGCCCAT
>JASFMS010000432.1:0-3122 GCA_050117435.1 Ectothiorhodospiraceae bacterium
CACGGCAACGCAGCCCGCGCCCCGCAAACCGAGCACGCTGTCCCCGAATCGGGAACGGACTCCGCCTGCCGAGCCGGCCCGGCGGCAGAAACCGCCGTCCACCCCCGAGACGCGCACCGCGCCGCAGCCCGATCCGGCGGCGCATCCACACAAGGCCGAAGCGGCGCGGCCGTCGACATCAGGCGAGCCGAAGGACTCGGCGAAGCCCCGGGAGCGCGAGCCCGTGGCGGCCGAACGGGACGACTCTCATTCCGCCGAACCGGATAGTGCCAAGCCGAAAGCCACACGCAAGAAAACGCCCGGTGAAACGAAAGCGGCGTCGACGAATTCCCGCCCGAAAGCGAATTCGGAAGCGCCAAAGGCAGTCGAGGCGGCGCCCGCCGAGCGGACGTCCACCCGGGACCGGCAATTGAACAAAGAAGGCACGGGTCCAAAACCGGCGGCGAAGTCCCCAAGCCGTCGCACCGCAAGCACTGCCCGCGCGCGGCCCGCCCGGCCCGATCCCGCCGAGACGCGGCCGACGCAACGGGAATCCGGCGCCGCCTCCCGCCGAAGCGCGGACGGCGACGCGCAACACTCGTCGACGGCGGACACCACAGCGACTCCCGCCGCACTGGTTGCGCCGAAATTCCACGCCCCCGGGCTGGATAACCCGGCCCCCCGTTATCCCCCTCTGGCCCGGCGCCGCGGCATCGAGGGAGAGGTGCTGTTGAAGGTTAAAGTATCCGCCGAGGGCGAGCCGGTTGCCGTGCGCGTGGTGCAAAGCAGCGGGACGGCTTTGCTCGACCGTGCGGCGCGCAATACGGTGGCCAAATGGCACTTCCGACCGGCGCGCCGCGGCGACACCGCTGTCGCGGCAAGCGTCGAAGTGCCCCTCGCCTTCAGGCTGACGGGAGGTTAGGCAAACTAGCGTCCTGAATCACTGGGACACCGCCGCGACCTCACCGTCGCAAAGGGTGGCCAGACGCCGCGGGTCCAGCGCGAACACCGCGTTGTGAGCACCGGCCGCCGCCCAGACGCGGTCGAAGCGCAACAGGTCCTCGTCCACCCACGCGCGCAGCGGCCGCGTATGGCCCAGCGGCGGCACCCCACCAATAGCGAAACCGGTACACTCGCGCACGAAAGCGGCGTCCGCCTTGCCAATGGGCTCCCCGGCCAGGGCTTGCAGGCGGGCTTCATCGACGCGGTTGCTTCCACTGGCGATCACGAGCAGGGCATCGCCGCTCTCCTCGCCGCGAAAGACCAGCGACTTCGCGATCTGCGCCACCTCACAGCCCAGGGCTGCGGCGGCCTCCTTCGCAGTCCGCGTGGATTCGCCGAATTCGCGCAATTCGAACTCGATACCGTTCTCTGTCGCCGCCTGGCGGACTCGCTCCACACTCCGACTGGACGTCCCCTTCATGAATCTCTGTCTCCTCCCGTGAAAAGTTGTTTGCGGTTTACAGGCGTCGTCGTCGGCGGCTCTTCCTCCCCGGTCGCTCACACCGGGACATCAGGATTCGCTATGCTGGGACACCCACGAACGTGAGTCCGCTTCATGGCCGACAACGAGCGCGAAGGCGTCATCAAATACCGTCTCGACTACCACACGGGCCACGCGCCGGACGAAGCCCTCATTCGGCCCCTGGCAGTGTGGCGGGGCATACTCCGTGCGGTGGGACTGGTGGGCCAGGATCCTGCCCGCTATGACGGGCTCGGTTTCGGCAACCTGAGCCGCCGTACCGGCTCCCCCGATCCTTCGGGCAGCGTGCCCCCGTTCGTTATCTCCGGCAGCCAGACCGGGTACCTGCCGCACCTGGGCAGCGAGCACTTCTGCATGGTGCGGCACTGCGTGCCCGACCGCAACGCGCTCACCGCCGACGGCCTGATCATGCCGTCGTCCGAGGCGCTCACCCATGGCGCCATTTACGCCGCGCGTCCTCACATCGGGTTCGTATTTCACGCCCACGACCCGGCTATCTGGTCCCACGCCGACGCACTCGGCATTCCGGTCACGCCGGTGGACGTCGCCTATGGCACTCCGGAAATGGCGGCGGCGGTACGACGCCTGTTCGACGAAACCGACGCCGAGACCCGGGGCCTGTTCGCCATGGGCGGCCACCCCGACGGCGTCGTGGCATTCGGGGATACGGCGCGGGAAGCCGGAACCCGGCTGATTGCCGCCCTGGCCGAGGCCCGCGAACTGGCGGCTGCCTCGTGACCGAAGTGTCGGCGCCACCAACGACCGCCGGCCTGGGCGCCGGTTCCCGGCTTCCCATCGGCGTTCTCGACTCCGGCGTCGGCGGCCTCTCGGTTTGCCGCGCCATTCGCCGCCACCTGCCGGGGGCGGACCTCCTCTATTTTGCCGACTCCGCCTACGCCCCCTACGGCGAACAGTCCCCGGAGCTCGTGCGCCGGCGCACCCTGGCCATTGCCGAGGCGCTCATCCGTCGCGGAGCCGGCGCCCTGGTCGTGGCCTGCAACACGGCAACGGCGGCGGCCGTCGAGCCGCTGCGGGAAGCCGTCGCGGTCCCCGTCATCGCCATGGAGCCCGCCGTGAAGCCCGCGGCCGCCGCCACGCGCAAAGGCGTCGTCGGTGTCCTGGCCACCACGGGAACCGTGAGCAGCGCCCGCTTCGCGGCGCTGCTGGACCGCTTCGCCGGCAACATCGAGGTGCGCGTGCAGCCCTGTCCGGGGTGGGTGGAACGGGTGGAACGCGGGGAGCTCGACGGGTCCCGGACGGAAGCCCTGGTGGCCCGTTTCGTCCGCCCTTTAACCGATGCGGGGGCGGACACGCTGGTACTGGGCTGCACGCATTACCCGTTTTTGGCGCCCGTGATCGCGGAAATCGCCGGTCCGGAAATCGCCCTGATCGAAACCTCCGACGCCGTGGCGCGCCAGCTTTACAGGCGCCTCGAGGAAAATGGTCTCCTGGCCCCAACGGCGAACCCCGGCGACACCCGCCTGTTTACCAGTGCCTGCGCCGACACCGCCCGGGCAGTAGTGGAACGGCTGTGGCCGGAATGTTCCGCGGTGCAGCGGATCGACCCCGACGCGGGTTGATTCGCTCCGTAATACTGCCCTGCCCGGCAACGGTTCCCGCTCTTGCGCTGGAGGATTCCGACCCCGATGTCCCGCAACAC
>JASFMS010000433.1:0-3117 GCA_050117435.1 Ectothiorhodospiraceae bacterium
GAGGTGCGTACCCCCGAGCTGGTGGACCGCAGCCTCTGGGAGCGCTCCGGCCACTGGGACAAGTTCCGCGAGGACATGTTCACCACGGAGTCCGAAAACCGGGACTACGCGGTAAAGCCGATGAACTGCCCCTGCCACGTGCAGATCTTCAATCAGGGGCTGAAGAGTTACCGCGACCTGCCACTGCGACTGGCCGAATTCGGCAACTGCCATCGCAACGAGGCTTCCGGGACGCTGCACGGGCTGATGCGGGTGCGCAACTTCGTTCAGGACGACGCGCACATCTTCTGCACCGACGACCAGATCCAGGACGAGGTGTCCCGCTTCCTCGATCTGGCCTTCGAGGTCTACAGCGACTTCGGCTTCGACGACATTATCGTCGCCCTGTCCACGCGCCCGGAAAAGCGTGTCGGCTCCGACGAGATCTGGGACAAGGCCGAGGCGGCGCTGGAGCAGGCACTGGACGGCAAGGGCTACGAGTGGACCGTCAACCCAGGTGAGGGCGCGTTCTACGGCCCAAAGGTGGAGCTATCCATGCGTGACTGCCTCAACCGGGTCTGGCAGTGCGGTACCATGCAGGTAGACTTCTCCATGCCCGGGCGTCTCGGTGCCACTTACGTGGCGGAGGACGGCTCCCGGCAAGTGCCTGTCATGCTGCACCGGGCGATCTTCGGCTCGTTCGAGCGTTTTCTGGGCGTGCTCACGGAGCATTACGGCGGTAGCTGGCCCGCCTGGCTCGCGCCGACGCAGGCTGTGGTGCTCAACATCACGGACCGCCAGGCCGACTACGCGGCGGACATGGAAAAACGCCTTGCAGAACACGGATTTCGCGCACACGCGGACTTGAGGAACGAGAAGATCGGCTTTAAAATCCGCGAGCATACCATTCAGAAGGTCCCCTACATGCTCGTTGTCGGGGACAAAGAGGTCGAGTCCGGTACTGTTGCCGTGCGTACCCGGGAGGGTGAAGATCTCGGGTCCATGCCGGTGTCGGCGTTCATCGAACGGCTCCGGGCGGACGTCGCACGGCTTGGTCGAAACGCTTCGGAGGGTTGAAGCATCGCTATTCGCAGAAAACCAGGAGCCCGTCGCCAGCAGCCTGGCGCGGGTGAAGATCGCAGGGTAAACGAGGATATCCGCGTACCGCAGGTGCGCTTGATTAACGCGGAAGGCGAGCAGGTCGGCATCGTCGACACCGGAGAAGCCATGGAGATGGCTTCGGCGGCCGAGCTCGACCTGGTGGAACTTGACGGCAGCGCCGATCCGCCGGTTTGCCGGATCATGGACTTCGGCAAATGGAAGTTCGAGCTGCAGAAGAAGCAGCAGGCGGCGCGCAAGAAGCAGAAGCAGATCCAGGTCAAAGAGGTCAAGTTCCGACCCGGCACCGACGAGGGTGACTACCAGGTCAAGCTGCGTAACCTCAAGCGGTTCCTGGAGGACGGCGACAAGGTAAAGGTGACCCTGCGCTTCCGCGGACGCGAGATGGCGCACCAGGAACTGGGACTGGAGCTGCTTCAGCGAGTGGAAGGCGACCTGGAAGAGATCGGGTCGGTGGACCAGCGCCCCAGGATGGAAGGGCGCCTGATGGTCATGATGATGTCCCCGAAAAAGAATCGGTAATCGATTCGGGGCAAGGTGGACAAACGACCTCCCGGCCTTAGGGGGGCCGGGTGTTTTTGTTTCTGGGAATCGGAGACTGGCAATGCCGAAGATCAAAACCAACCGTGGCGCCGCGAAGCGCTTCCGCAAGACCGGCGGCGGTCGGTTCAAGCGGGCGCACGCGTTCCACAACCACATCCTTACCAAGAAGGATTCCAAGCGTAAGCGCGGGTTGCGGGCGATGACCGTCGTGGCCGAGCAGGATCAGGCAATGATCCAGCGACTGGTTCCTTACAAGTAACCGAATTCCGGGAGTAGACGATGGCACGAGTGAAGCGTGGAGTCGTTGCGCACCGGCGCCACAAGAAGGTGCTGGGCAAGGCGAAGGGCTATTACGGCGCCCGCCGCAAGACGTTCAAGATCGCCAACCAGGCGGTGACCAAGGCGGGGCAGTACGCCTATCGTGACCGCCGTCAGCGCAAGCGCGAGTTCCGCTCTCTGTGGGTTCAGCGCATCAATGCGGCGGCGCGTGAGTGCGGCCTGTCCTACAGCCGGCTCATCGACGGGCTGCGCAAGGCCCAGGTCGACGTCGACCGCAAGGTGCTGGCGGATATCGCGGTGCACGACAAGACCGGCTTTGCCAAGCTGGCCGAAAAGGCGAGGGCCAGCCTCGGCTGATATCGCTTGCCGCGCGCGCCGGGTAGCGGTGCAACGGCAATGCCGAAAGGGAAGGGGCGGCCGCATCCTTCCCTTTTTTTTGTCGCCGAACGGAAAAGCCATGAGCAGCGAAGACCTGGATACCCTTATCAGGAAGGCCGAGCAGGCCATCGACAGTGCCGGCGATCTGGCCGCACTGGACCAGGTGCGTGTTCAGTTTCTGGGGAAGAAGGGTGAGTTGACGGCGCAGTTGAAGTCGCTCGGCTCGCTGCCTCCGGAGGAGCGTCCCCAGGCCGGGCAGCGCATCAACGCCGCGAAGCAGTCGCTCACGCAGCGGCTGGAGGCGCGTCGCGAGAGCCTTCAGCAGCAGGATCTGGACCGCGCGCTCCAGGCCGAACGTGTCGATGTCACCCAGCCCGGGCGCGGTGGGGACGTGGGTGGAATTCACCCCATTACCCGAACGCTGGAGCGGGTGGAGGAGCTGTTCACGGCGGTGGGCTTCAGCGTCGCCGAGGGCCCGGAGGTGGAGGACGACTACCACAACTTCGAGGCGCTGAACATTCCCGCGCACCATCCCGCACGGGCGATGCACGACACGTTCTATTTCGACGCGCATCACCTGCTGCGAACGCATACCTCTCCCGTGCAGGTGCGGGTAATGGAGAACGGCGGCGCTCCGGTGCGTGTCATCGCGCCTGGCCGCGTCTATCGCTGCGATTCCGATCTGACGCACACGCCCATGTTCCACCAGGTGGAAGGCCTGCTGGTGGACGAAGGCATCACCTTCGGTGATCTCAAGGCGGTGCTGGACGACTTCGTGAAGCGCTTCTTCGAGCAGGATCTCGCGGTGCGGTTCCGGCC
>JASFMS010000434.1:0-3115 GCA_050117435.1 Ectothiorhodospiraceae bacterium
CGGGCGCCCTGAATGCGAATGCAGTCCATCGGAGTTGGGAGCGCTGAAGCCAAACTGCTACTATACGACAACCGTCAAATCCGCTCCCCAACCTGCGAAGCAGAACCTTGAGTTCCAGAAAACGACGCCAAAGCAATCCGATGACCGCCAGTGAGCGCAACGCCGCCCTCGGGCTGGCCGGGATCTTCGGCCTGCGCATGCTCGGTCTGTTCTTCATCATGCCCGTGTTCACCCTCTACGCGGGCGATCTCGCGGGCGCGACGCCCACCATGATCGGGCTCGCCATCGGCGCCTACGGGCTGACCCAGGCTATCCTGCAGGTTCCCATGGGCATGGTTTCCGACCGTATCGGGCGGAAACCGGTCATTATCGGCGGCCTCGCGGTATTCGCACTGGGCAGCGTTCTTGCGGCCCTGTCCGGTTCCATCTACGGCGTGATCGCGGGTCGCGCGCTGCAGGGCTGCGGTGCCATCGCCGCCGCCGTCATGGCCCTTGCCGCCGACGTCACAAGGGAGACGCAGCGCACGAAGATTATGGCCATCATCGGCATGAGCGTCGGGTTGGCGTTCATGGCGGCACTGATTATCGCGCCGACGGTGGCCTACTACCTGGGGCTGTCCGGCATCTTCTGGGTCACCGCGGCGCTGGCCGTCGTGGCCATGGTGCTGTTGTACCTGTTCGTCCCCGTCACCACCGAGCGTTCCCACGACCGGGACATCCGGCCGGGAACATTCGGACAGGTGCTGCGCAACCGCGATCTGCTGCGCCTGGATTTCAGCGTCATGGCGCTGCACACCATACTCACCGCGGGTTTTGTCGTACTTCCGGTGGTGATCGAGCATCAGGTGGGACTGGCTCGGCCGGAGCACTGGAAGGTCTACGTGCCGGTGATGATCGCTTCGGTGCTCTTCCTGTTCCCCGCCATCGGCGTGGGGGAGGCCAAGAAGATCATGCACCGGGTGGTTGCCGGTTCGGTGCTCCTTCTGGTCCTCGGCGAAATCGGTCTTGCGGATTCGCTGTTCGTCGGGCCCTGGGCCGTGATTATCGCGCTGGTGGTGTACTTCACCGCTTTCAATATCCTGGAGTCGAGCCTGCCGTCGCTGATCTCCCGCTTCGCTCCGGCAGAGGGCAAGGGTGCCGCGCTGGGCGTGTTTTCCACCTGCCAGTTCATCGGCGCGTTCGTCGGCGGTGCTCTGGGCGGAGCCCTGTTCGGGCGTTTCGGGGCCGAGGGCGTGTTCGTCTTCTGCGCCATCGTCGCTGCGGTCTGGTTCCTCATGGCGCTGGGTCTGCGATCCCCTAGCGAGGCGAGGTCTGCCGAAGGGCAGTGGCGTGAGGCCTGAGCCAGCCGCAGTTCGCCAATTCCCGTAACCTGCGCGGGGGGAATCCTTCCCCCCGTTGTGCTATCGTGCGCCCCCGTACCGGAGGGCGCACGGCCTGCTGACACCGTTGCCTGCCCTTGAAGGCGTGCTGGCTGTCGCTGGTGGCCGGCGGGCGCTATTCGATAATCGCATTCTGCTGAGGGACTCCCGGAAATGAGTGAACTGATTCAGCCCCATGGCGGCGAACTGAAGGATCTGTACCTCTCCGCCGAAGCCGCGGCCGGCGCCAAGCGCGAAGCCGCCGAATATCCGAGCTGGGATCTCAACCAGCGTCAGCTCTGCGACATCGAACTGCTTCTGAACGGTGGTTTCTCGCCCCTGGAAGGTTTCCTCGGCGAGGCCGACTACGATCGAGTCGTCGACGAGATGCGCCTTGCCGACGGCACGCTGTGGCCCATGCCCATCACGCTGGACGTGACGGAGGAGTTCGCCGCCACTGTCAGCAGCGGCGACAGGGTGGCCCTCCGTGACCCCGAGGGTGTTCTCGTCGCGGTGCTGGACGTCAGCGATATCTGGGTGCCGGACCGTCGCCGGGAGGCCATCGGTGTATTCGGCAGCGACGACGAGGCTCACCCCGGGGTGGATTACCTGCTCAACCGTTCCAACCCGGTATATCTCGGCGGACGCCTGACAGGTGTCACCGAGCCGGTGCACTACGATTTCACGCATCTGCGCTTCAGCCCCAGGCAGCTGCGCGAGCGTTTCGCCAAGGCCGGCTGGCGCAAGGTCGTCGCCTTTCAGACGCGCAATCCCATGCACCGCGCCCATGTGGAGCTGACCTTCCGGGCCGCCAAGCAGGCCGAGGCCAACCTGCTCATTCAGCCGGTCGTGGGCATGACCAAGCCCGGAGACGTGGACCACTATTCCCGGGTGCGCTGCTACGAGCACGTGCTGAAGAAGTACCCGGAGCAGACCACTTCCCTGTCCCTGCTGCCCCTGGCCATGCGCATGGGCGGTCCCCGCGAAGCGGTCTGGCACGCGCTGATCC
Source organism: Ectothiorhodospiraceae bacterium (assembly GCA_050117435.1). GTDB lineage: Bacteria > Pseudomonadota > Gammaproteobacteria > Nitrococcales > Nitrococcaceae > JASFMS01. The sequence continues at coordinate 2,368 of JASFMS010000434.1, forward strand.
GCAAGAACCACGGCTGCACCCACTTCATCATCGGCCGGGATCACGCCGGCCCGGGCAAGAACAGCGCGGGAGAGGACTTCTACGGCCCCTACGACGCCCAGGACCTGGTGGAGCAGCACAAGGACGAAATCGGCATCACCGTTGTGCCCTTCCAGATGATGGTCTACGTCAAGGAGCGCGCCGAATACGCGCCCATCGACGAGGTCGACGAGTCCAAGGAGACCGTGCTCAACATCTCAGGCACGGAGTTCCGTCGCCGCATGCGCGAGGGGCTCGATATTCCGGACTGGTTCGGCTATCCGGAAGTGGTGGACGAGCTGCGCAAGACCTACCCGCCCAAGTCCCTGCAGGGATTGACGGTTTTCTTCACCGGTCTGTCCGGCTCCGGCAAGTCCACCATCGCCAACGCTGTGATGGCAAAGCTCATGGAGATCGGCGGCCGGCGGGTGACCCTGCTGGACGGTGACCTCGTCCGCAAGCACCTGTCCAGCGAGCTCGGCTTCTCCAAGGAACACCGGGACCTGAACATCCAGCGCATCGGCTACGTGGCCAGCGAGATCACCAAGAACGGCGGCGTCGCCATCTGTGCGCCCATCGCCCCCTACATGGCGACGCGCAAGCACGTGCGCGAGATGGTGGAGGAAACCGGCGGCGGCTTCATCGAGGTCCATGTCGCCACGCCCCTGGAGGAGTGCGAGAAGCGCGACCGCAAGGGGCTGTACGCCAAGGCCCGTGCCGGCATCATCAA
>JASFMS010000435.1:0-3115 GCA_050117435.1 Ectothiorhodospiraceae bacterium
ACGGCGGCCATTTGGTTTACCAGATCTCGTTGTTTCCTACCCGCAGGCGGCCGGGAACGCGATCGCCGCGACGTTCGAATTCTTCGCAACCTCTCTGAACGGTGTGCCCCGGGATGTTGGAACGTACGGCTGGTCCCCATGGCGCCGTCCGAATGGGACTTTGGTCCAATAGAACCCTCCCGCGCCCTCAGATAGGGTCCTCCTGACGCCCTGCGGCAGGCCGCACGCAGCGTCGCTGTTTTGTGCAGAGATGCTGTGCGGCGCCGCGACAGGGGCAGTTCCTGAAGTGAATCGGGGCTGGTCTACAGGGCCACGCCGCGTCGACAACCGGCTGGATTGCGTACTGGTCCTGCCTCCGGAAAGGCAAGATGCAAGGGAGCGAAACATATGGAAATGCTGCACAGGAATCCGTTGCGTGGTGTCGGTCTGGCCGGCATCTTTGCGCTCCTGCTTATGCCGTTTGCTGCGAACGCCGGGGCGGATAGCGGTCTTTACCTCGGGCTCGGGGTGGGCCAGGCGAAGGTGGAAGACAGCACCAGCGTCGCCGGCATCGGCGATATCGACTACAGCGGGGACGATACCGCGTACAAGCTGATTGTGGGCTACAACATCGGCTTCATTCCGCTGGTGGACCTCGCCGTTGAAGGATCTTACAGAGACTACGGAGAGATAACGGACAAAGTTGGCGGTGTGAAGGTCAAGTACGAGCAGTCTTCACTTGACGCATTTGGTCTCGCCGGGCTGAGTTTTGGTCCCTTCGGCGTGTTTGCCAAGGCGGGTTTCAGTCGGTGGGATGCCGACAGGAAAGTGGGAGGGCAGAGCAAGAGCGATTCCGGGACGGATCCCGCCTACGGCATCGGGGTGCGGCTGCATCTGTTCTCATTGACCGCCCGGCTCGAGTACGAGAGGTTCGAGCAGGACAATGTGGACGATGTCTATATGACGTCCGCCAGCGTGCTCTACACCTTCTGAGCCGGAAGAACAGCGGTGGGGCGGTGGGTTTTCAGGCCCGCCGTCAACCGTTCGCGGGAATTGCGGGCCAAACCGCCGTATCCGGGTTGTCGCGCGGAAGCCGTGCGGGAATGGGCGGCAAGTGTGGCCGGCAATGCGGTTCGTGAAGAGAATTCCTGGACAGCAACTTCCCGGCAGTCCATACCTATCGGGCAGGAAGCGCTCCCGCCCGTTGTCTTGTCGTCCAGCCACTTCCGCTACGCTTGCGACAGAGCATCGATTCGCGGCTCGCCCTGCTGGCCTTCCGCGGCCGGAGCGGTCGCACACCGTCTCACGTTCGAGATGCGAGGTGGCGGAATGTCCAGCCCCATAATCTACATCGACACGTCGGAGATCCGGGAGGGTAGGCTCGAGGCCGTCAAGGCGGCGATAGAGGAGTTGGCGGCGTTCATCGAGGCCAACAACCCGCACGTTCTCTCGTACCGCTTCTTTGTTGACGAGAATGCTGCGCGAATGACGGTGGTTGCCGTGCACCCCGACTCCGCCGCGCTGGAGTTCCACATGGACGTCGGTGACGCGGAGTTTCGCAAATTCGCGGACCTGCTCGACCTGGTGTCGATCGCGGTTTATGGCGACGTTGGCGAGGCGGTCCGCGAGCGCCTGGATCGGAAGGCCCGGATGTTGGGCCGCGGCAGGGTGGAGGTCCACAGAGCGGCTGCTGGATTTTCGCGCTGAACGATCCCGGTCGTCTTCCCGCGGAGGGCCGCTTTCAGAAAGCCTCCTCCACACGAACTCGGTGAAAGCCGATGTCCCTGGCGACGCCGGTGGCGTGATCCAGATCGTGATAGACCTTGTCCAGGCCACCATGTGTGGTGATGGCGATCAGCTCGCCGGAGCGCCGACGCACCATCACGACCCAACCGTTGCGTTTCGCGAGCGGTTCCACGACGGCTTCGGTTAGCTGTCCGGCTTCGAACTCGTTGCGTGCGGTTTCAATATCCATTCCCGTGACGATTCCGCGCCTGCAATTAGTGTCGTGGCGATGAGTATAGGTGACGGGCCGCGCGGCTTTGCGCGAGGTTTCGTTGTCCTTCTCCCGCTGAGGCTCGGTGTGGGCGCCGGTTGTCGGGTCCCTTTGGAAATCGCCCCCGAACGACGTTCCGGACCACGCGGCGGAACTATACTCGATGACGCACTCCAAAACGCATGAGGTAATGGCGATGAAGGTACGTGAAGCCATGCATCGCGGCGTGGAATGGTGTGCCCCCGACACCTCCGTTGTGGAGCTGGCCCGGCTGTTCCGGGAAAAGGACATCGGCGCGGTTCCCATCGGCGAGAACGACCGGTTGGTGGGTATGGTGACGGACCGGGACCTGGTTTGCCGAGGCATTGCGGAAGGCCGGGATCCGGCATCCATGACGGCGCGGGAGGTGATGACCTCGGGCATCGTCTACTGCCGGGAGGACGACGAGGTTGACGACGTGGTTCACCTGATGGAGCAGAAGCAGGTGCGGCGGCTGCCCGTGATCGATGGCGACAAGCGCATGATCGGCATTCTGAGCCTGGGCGACCTTTCCCACTCAGCGCCCCACGAACTCGTTGGTGAGTTTGCCGAGGCAGTATCCGCCCATCATTGAGCGGCCCATGTCGAAGCGGACCCCGCCTATTGGCGAGATAGGTTTCCGCGGTGGCGCGTCGGTGCGCGGTTGTACGGAGATGGAAAACGCCGGGGAGTTGCGCCGCATATGGCCGTCCCTCCCATACACATGGAATCGCCGTCCCTGACCAGCCGCACGACTGGCGCGCCATGCGCGGACTTGAACCCGCTGAAATGGTGGCGCCACTGGCCAAGCACCCCGTTTTCCGCCTGACATCCGAAAAATGGCACGGCCGCATCGCGGCCGTGCCCGTGAGGTTGCCTAACGGAATCAGGCCAGGTCGAACCGATCCGCATTCATTACCTTGTTCCACGCGGCTGCGAAGTCACGCACGAACTTCTCCTGAGCGTCGTTCTGGCCGTAGACCTCGGAGATGGCTCGCAGCTGGGAGTTGGAGCCGAAGACGAGATCGACCCGCGTGGCGGTCCACTTCACCTCGCCGGTCGTGCGATCCCGGAGCTCGAACTCCTCTTCCTCGTCAGAGGTCGCCTTCCACTCCATGCCCA
>JASFMS010000436.1:0-3109 GCA_050117435.1 Ectothiorhodospiraceae bacterium
CCCTCCCACCCCCCCATCCCTCCCGTGTTGTAGAATATCCGCCCTGCCGGCGCGGGGCCGGGACAGCCACAGGCAACCGGGAGCACACAGTGGAGCAGTACCGAGGCACTACCATTCTCGCCGTTCGCCGCAATGGCCAGGTGGTCATCGGCGGCGACGGGCAGGTCACACTGGGTGACACGGTGATGAAGGGCAACGCGCGCAAGGTGCGCCGGCTCTACCGCGACGGCGTGCTGGCCGGTTTCGCCGGCGGTACCGCGGACGCCTTCACCCTGTTCGAGCGTTTCGAGGGTCAGCTGGAGAAGCACCGCGGCAATCTCACGCGCTCGGCGGTGGAGCTGGCGAAGGAGTGGCGCTCCGACCGGGCGCTGCGTCGGCTGGAGGCGCTGCTGGTGGTAGCCGATCGCGAGGCCATGCTCATGATCTCCGGCAACGGCGACGTGGTGGAGCCGGAGCGCGACCTGATGGCCATCGGCTCGGGCGGGGCATACGCCCAGGCCGCGGCCACGGCGCTGCTGGACGCCACCGAGCTGGACGCCCGGGAGATAGTGGAACGCTCGCTGGGTATCGCCGGCGACATCTGCATCTACACCAACCGCAACCTCACCATCGAGGAGCTGGCATCGTGATCCGCCCGGGTGGCGTGCCTACACGAGCCGGACACAGGACAGAACCATGACGGAGATGACACCGCGGGAAATCGTCCAGGAGCTGGACAGACATATTATCGGCCAGGCCAACGCCAAGCGTGCGGTGGCCATTGCGCTGCGAAACCGCTGGCGCCGGATGCAGGTGGACGAGGCGCTGCGCGCCGAGATCACCCCCAAGAATATCCTCATGATCGGGCCCACCGGCGTGGGCAAAACCGAGATCGCCCGGCGCCTGGCACGTCTGGCCAACGCCCCGTTCATCAAGGTGGAGGCCACCAAGTTCACCGAAGTGGGCTACGTCGGCAGGGATGTGGAGTCCATCATCCGCGATCTGGTGGACATGGCGATCAAGATGACCCGCCAGCAGGAGATGGAAAAGGTGGGACGCGGCGCGGAGGACGCCGCCGAGGAACGCATCCTGGACACCCTCCTGCCGCGGGCCCGGGGCGGCGACTGGGAGGACGACAGCGCCGATGCCACGCGCCAGAAGATGCGCAAGAAGCTGCGGGAAGGAGAACTCGACGAGCGCGAGATCGAGGTGGAAGTCAGCGCCTCCTCCTCCGGCGTGGAAATCATGGCGCCGCCGGGCATGGAGGAGATGACCAGTCAGCTCCAGAGCATGTTCCAGAATCTCGGCGGCGAACGCACCAAGCGGCGCAAACTGAAGATCAAGGACGCCTTCCGGGTGCTCAAGGAGGAGGAAGCGGCGCGGCTCGTCAACGAGGACGAGGTGAAGCACAAGGCCCTGGAGCTGGTGGAGCAGAACGGCATCGTCTTCCTCGACGAGATCGACAAGGTGGCCAAGCGTGGCGAGCAGGGCGGCACCGACGTCTCCCGCGAGGGAGTGCAACGCGACCTGCTGCCGCTGGTGGAGGGTTCCACCGTGTCCACCAAACACGGCATGGTGAACACGGACCACATCCTCTTCATCGCCTCGGGGGCATTCCATCTGTCCAAGCCTTCGGACCTGATCCCGGAGCTGCAGGGCCGCTTGCCCATCCGCGTTGAACTGGACGCCCTGTCGGTGGAGGACTTCGTGAGCATCCTCACCGAGCCGAGCGCCTCGCTGGTGAATCAGTACCTGGCGCTCATGGAGACGGAAGGCGTCAATCTGGAGTTCACCGACGAGGGCGTGGCGCGAATCGCTGAAGTCGCCTGGGAGGTGAACGAGCGCACCGAGAACATCGGCGCCCGGCGCCTGCACACGGTCCTGGAGCGGCTGCTGGAGAAGATCTCCTACGAGGCGGCGGACCGCAGCGGCGAGGTGGTGCGCATCGACGCCGACTACGTGGATGAGCAGCTCGCCGACCTGGCTCGGGACGAGGATCTGAGCCGCTACATCCTCTGACGCCGCGGGCCGAGAGGAACCCCGATACGGAGCACGGTCAACGGTCATGAAACGCCCCGAACGCACCAATACCGGCCGCACGCCCACCGAGATCCGGCTTCACCGCGGCTCACGGCTGCTCGAGATCCACTTCGACGACGGCAGCCGCTTCGAGCTGCCGGCGGAGTACCTGCGGGTCTATTCGCCCTCCGCGGAGGTTCGCGGGCACGGACCGGGACAGGCCGTGCTGCAAACCGGCAAGGAAGAGGTCAACATCACGGGTGTGGAGCCCGTAGGTCAGTACGCCGTCAAGCTGGTCTTCGACGACGGCCACGACACGGGGCTATACTCGTGGGATCTGCTGTACGATCTGGGCGCCAATCGGGACCGCTACTGGCAGGAGTACCTCCAGGCACTGGAGCAGGCCGGTTATCAGCGCCGAACCACCCGAACAGAGGACTGAACCGGTGTCGGAACGGCCGGACACGACCCATTTCGGCTATCAATCCGTGCCCGTCGGTGAGAAGTCGCGGCGGGTCGGCGAGGTATTCCAGTCGGTAGCACAGCGCTACGACCTGATGAACGACCTCATGTCCGGCGGACTGCACCGGCTGTGGAAATACCAGGCGGTGAACCTGGCCGGGCTGCGCCCCGGTCAACGGGTGCTCGACCTGGCCTCCGGGACCGGCGATCTGGCTCTGGCCATGTCACGGAAGGTGGGCCCGACGGGTCAGGTGGTGGCCTCCGACATCAATCCGGCCATGCTGGCCCGCGGCCGGGACCGGCTCATCGATGCCGGGGCGGTGGGGAACGTGGGCTGCGTCCTCGCCGACGCCGAACATCTCCCCTTTCCCGACGGCACCTTCGACCGGGTAAGCATCGGCTTCGGCCTGCGCAATGTCACCCGCAAGGAACGCGCCCTGGAGGAAATGCGCCGCGTACTGCGCCCCGGCGGACGGGCACTGATCCTCGAGTTTTCCACCGTCTACATCAAACCGCTGAAGCCACTCTACGATTTCTACTCGCTGCGGCTGCTCCCGCTGATGGGGCGCGCCGTGGCCAACGACGCCGAGAGCTACCGCTACCTGGCCGAATCCATCCGCATGCATCCGAACCAGGAAACCCTGCTCGC
>JASFMS010000437.1:0-3104 GCA_050117435.1 Ectothiorhodospiraceae bacterium
TACACGGTGACGACGGGTGCGGTCGTCTATCTCGAACATCAGGGTCGCCACCAGCTCGCTGCCCTGGGGAATCAGCGGGTTGTAGGCGTCCAGCTCGTCGTCGATCTGCTCCTCGCCGCCGCGTTCTACGAACAGCATCTCGTGGATCTGGCGCCACATGGTGTCATAGCTCTCGAAGTACAGCGTTGCATCGGGTCCCACTGCCATACGGCGGTGTTTCTTGATGGCGGTGATCTCCCGGGCTTTCTCACGCCGGATCGCCGCGTACTGCTCCATGGGCATGATGTCGTCGCGGGTGATGCGCCTGTTCATGCTCCCTCCGTGTATCCGTAGGCTTGGGCCATGAGCTCGATGGGGTGGCGGGAATGGGCATGAGCCGGCCGACCGTCATCTGATTGCTTTTCCAGGCCCTGGACGATGTGAGTGCCCGCCAGCGGGCATTCGGAGGCCAGGTGTGTCTTGCCGGAGTTGGCGATCTTGCGCGCCACGGGGCGACCCACCTTGAGTGCCACCTCGAAGTTTTCCTTCTTGATGCCCCAGGCGCCGCCGTGTCCGGAGCAGCGTTCCTGGACGTCCAGATCCATCCCGGGAATCAGTCGCAGCATTTCCGCCGCCTTCGGGCCCATGTTCTGGGCGCGCGCGTGACACGCGAAGTGCAGAGTGACGCCACCGTCCAGGGGCTTAAGGCCCTCCGCAAGCCCCTCGTTCCTGGCGATGTCCACCACGTATTCGCTGACGTCCATGGTGGATTCGGCCAGCTTCTGAACGCCGGGGTCGTCATGAACGATGAGCGGCCATTCAAACTTGAGCATCAGGGCGCAGGAGGGCACAAGGGCAATGACCTTGTATCCCTTGTCGATCCACTCGCCAAGCACGGCGGACGTGTGCTTTGCCGCCTCCGCCACGCCGGGCAGATCGCCCTGTTCCAGCTTTGGCATGCCGCAGCAACCGGGATAGACGACCTCGGTTTCCACGCCGTTGCGGGCCAGTACCGCCCGCGTGGCTTCGCCGATGGAAGGGTTGTTGTAGTTGCTGAAGCACGTGGCGTAGAGCACTGCCTTGCGTCCGTGCGCCGGAGCGTCTTCGTTGATTTTCGGTGCCTGAGCCGCCGCCCGGCGCTCCAGGGTCCGGGAATGGAAAGGCGGCAGCTCGGCGTCCCGGTGAACCTTGAGAATGCGCTCGAGAGCCGGCCGGGTGAGATTGTTTCCCCGGCGGTTGGCCCAGTTGGCCAAGGGTGCCATTTTGCCGGCGAGCCTGCCGTTGCGGTCCGTGCTGGCAAGGGCGTGGTCGCTGAAGCCGTGACGGCCCTGGCGCTCTTCCACCGCCCGGTGGCGGAGCATCAGGTGGGGGAAGTCCACGTCGAAATCATGGGGCGGGACGTAGGGGCACTTCGTCATGAAGCACATGTCGCAGAGCGTGCAGGCGTCTGCGACCCGCTGGAAATCGCTGTCGTCGACGCTGTCCAGTTCCCCGGTTTCGGACTCGTCGATGAGATCGAAGAGCCGCGGGAAGGAATCGCACAGATTGAAACAGCGGCGGCAGCCGTGACAGATATCGAAAACCCGCCGTTCCTCGGCCGCCAGTTTTTCCGGATCGTAGAAATCGGGGTCTTCCCAGTTGATGGGGTGACGCATCGGCGCGCCCAGGCCGCCCTCGCTCATGGTGTCCCTCCGGAGAAAATGGGGTGGCGATCGGGAGGCGCCGCTCAGTCTGCAGGAGACAGGGCCGGCGCCGGGTCGCGCTTCGGCACCGGGAAAACACCCGGCGCCGAAGGCGAAGCGGGCGCCCGTTAGAGCTGCTCCATGCCGTCCAGCGCCTTCTTGAAGCGCCCGGCGTGGGAGCGTTCGGCCTTGGCGAGGGTTTCGAACCAGTCGGCGATCTCGTCGAAGCCTTCGTCCCGTGCCGTGCGCGCCATGCCGGGGTACATGTCCGTGTACTCGTAGGTTTCGCCGGCAATGGCCGACTTCAGGTTGGCTCCGGTGTCTCCGATGGGTTCATCGGTGGCCGGATCCCCCACCTCTTCCAGAAACTCCAGGTGGCCGTGGGCATGGCCGGTCTCTCCCTCGGCCGTGGAGCGGAAGACCGCGGAGATGTCGTTGTGGCCCTCTACGTCCGCCTTCTGTGCGAAATACAGATAGCGGCGGTTGGCCATGGACTCTCCGGCGAACGCCTCTTTCAGGTTGTCGTGGGTCTTGGATCCGTTAAGCGATGCCATGGGCGACCTCCTTGCATCAGGTTGATGGATCGGCCGTAGGCCCGGCCACCATGCGTGCAAGGCCGGGCCCCGTGCTTTTGGGTTTAGCACAGGACCCGTCTTAGTCAACCAGTTTGGAATTATTCCAAAGAAAGCGCTGCGTCAGGCACCTCGGCCGACGCGGATTACCACATCGACGCCCTGTACCCGCGTGCCGTGTGGCGGTTCGGGCAGCGTGGAGACGTCGAGTTGCCCGGCGGGAATATCCACGAGTTCGCCCGTATCCTCGTCGAAGAAATGGTGGTGATTCGACGTGTTCGTGTCGAAATAGGAGCGGCGGGGGTCCACCACGATCTCACGCAGCAGGCCGACAGCGGTGAACTGGTGCAGGGTGTTGTACACCGTGGCCAGAGAAACGCGGATACCGCGCTGGCGTGCGTCCGCGTGCAACTGTTCCGCCGTCAGGTGGCGGTCGCCGCCGTCGAAGATGATGCTGCCGAGTTCGAGCCGCTGGCGTGTCGCTCGCAGACCCGCCTTGCGGAGCCGCTGCCGTAACGCGCCGTTACGCTGTTCCATTGTCTCCGACCCTTTCATTCCGGGGATAACCCCTTGTTGCCAATGGTAGTGCGGGCCTGGGCTGAACGCTACTCAGAATGGTTTGACCTCCACGAGTATCACGATCGCCACCAATGCCAGTACCGGGAGCTCGTTGAACACGCGGTACCAGACATGGCTGCGGGTGTTGCGCTCGTCCCGGAAGTCCCGGAGGAGCTTCCCGCAGTACACGTGATAGACGATCAGCAGCGCAACCAGTGCGAGCTTCACGTGCAGCCAGCCCTGCTGCAGCCACCCCGGCGTCAGCCAGATCAGCCAGAGGCCGAAGACGACGGTAAGCACGGCGCTCGGGGTC
>JASFMS010000438.1:0-3096 GCA_050117435.1 Ectothiorhodospiraceae bacterium
GCCGTGCTTCGAGCCGCCGACGTTGGTGTTCAGCACGCGCATCCCGCCGACGAGCACCGTCATTTCGGGAGCGGTGAGCGTCAGCAGCTGCGCTCGATCAAGCAGCATCTCTTCCGCCGGCACGGCGAACCGCGCCTTCTGGTAGTTGCGGAACCCGTCCGCCTGCGGCTCGAGCGGTTCGAAGGACTCCTCGTCGGTCCACTCCGCCGACGCATCGGTTCGACCGGGGTGGAACGGGATCGCGATGTCCTGGCCGGCGTTCCTTGCGGCCTGCTCCACGCCGGCATTGCCGCCGAGTACGATCAGGTCCGCGAGGGAAACGCGCTTGTCGCCGGACTGCGCCTCATTGAAGTTTTTCCGGATGTCCTCGAGGCTGCGGAGCACTCTCGCCAGCTGTTCAGGCTGGTTGACCTCCCAGTCCTTCTGCGGCGCTAAACGGATGCGCGCGCCGTTGGCACCGCCGCGCTTGTCGGAGCCACGGAAAGTGGACGCCGACGCCCAGGCGGTTGAGACCAGTTCGGAGACGGAGAGGCCGGAGTCCAGAACCTTCTGCTTCAGCTCGGCGATATCCGCGTCGTCGATCAGCTCGTGATCCACCGGCGGGACCGGGTCCTGCCAGATCAGATCTTCCTGCGGTACGTCCGGGCCGAGATAGCGGGACTTGGGGCCCATGTCGCGATGGATCAGCTTGAACCAGGCCCGTGCGAACGCGTCCGCCAGCTCGTCCGGGTTCTCGAGGAAGCGCCGTGAGATCTTCTCATACGCCGGATCGTAGCGCAGCGACAGGTCCGTGGTGAGCATGGTGGGCCTGCGCTTCTTCGAGGGGTCGTGGGCGTACGGAATGGTGGCCTCGGCGTCCTTGGCCACCCACTGGTACGCACCGGCCGGGCTCTTCTCCAGCTCCCATTCGTAACCGAACAGGTTCTCGAAGAACTTGTTGCTCCACTGTGTAGGCGTGCTGGTCCAGGTGACCTCCGGCCCGCCGCCGATGGTGTCGTCGCCCATGCCGGCGCCGTAGCTGCTCTTCCAGCCAAGGCCCTGCGCCTCGATGCCGGTGGCTTCCGGCTCGGGACCAACGTGTGAGGGATCGCCCGCACCGTGGGTCTTGCCGAAGGTGTGACCACCGGCGATGAGTGCCACCGTCTCGTAATCGTTCATCGCCATGCGGCCGAAAGTCTCGCGAATATCGCGGGCGGCCTTCAGCGGGTCCGGCTCGCCGTTGGGGCCTTCCGGGTTCACGTAGATGAGACCCATCTGCACCGCGGCGAGGGGATTTTCCAGCTCGCGGTCACCACTGTAGCGCCTGTCGTCCAGCCACTGCTTCTCGGAACCCCAGTAGATGTCGTCCTCGGGCTCCCAGATATCCTCCCGCCCGAAGGCGAAGCCGAAGGTCTTGAAGCCCATGTCCTCCAGGGCGCAGTTACCCGCCAGGATGATCAGGTCGGCCCAGGAGACCTGGTTGCCGTATTTCTGCTTGATCGGCCACAGCAGGCGGCGTGCCTTGTCCAGGTGCACGTTGTCCGGCCAGCTGTTGGTGGGTGCGAAGCGCTGCGAGCCCGTGCCGCCGCCGCCGCGGCCGTCGCCGATGCGGTAGGTGCCCGCGGCGTGCCAGGACATGCGGATGAAAAACGGTCCGTAGTGGCCGAAATCCGCGGGCCACCAGTCCCGGGATTCGCGCATGAGCGCGCGGAGGTCCTGTTTGAGGGCCTCCACGTCGAGCTTCTTGAACGCCTGCCTGTAGTCGAAGTCCTCGCCCATGGGGTTGGACAGGGCGGAGTGCTTGTGGAGGATCGAGAGGTTGAGCTGGTTGGGCCACCAGAACTCGTTCCCCGGGCCGCCACCGTGCAGCTCCGTGCGGGAACCGTGCATTACGGGGCACTTGCCCGTGCTCGGGATATCCTTTTCGTTCGCGGCCATGTCGCGCTCCATTTGCCTGTGATTTGCCTCGGCTGACTGTTCGGGTGCCAGCGTTCAGTCCTTCGCCGATCGTCTCTGCGGGATGGCAATGCCGTGCCGGTTCCGCCGGGAGGTTGCGAAGGGACTTGTCGTGCGGTGCCAACGCTGCTGCGCGCCGGCAAGCTGCCCACACCCCTGAAACTAGACCTGTCCCGGTCATTCAGCCAATTGAAAATCCAAGCAAGATCGATAGCTCAATCCTATCGTTCGACAAGGAGAGCGCCTCGGGGTGTACGGGCCCATACAGGCGGGCGCGGCGCCCGTGTCCCCGAGTCCAGCCGGACGGACGCGGTGTCCCTGTATTGAGTCGTTCAGTGCAGGGACACGCAGCGATTGAATTGTCAGACGGGTGGGTGTCGAGATTGTTTGCGGGATTGCGTTTGCCGATCGCGGAAAGTGATGGTCATGTTCTGTAACGCTATGTTTTTTCAATCTTATTCTTTCCGGCACATAGAAACCTGCACCGGTTGCCCGCGGTGTTCACGAATCAACGCGAAATCCAGCCCACGAATAGCCGCGTTCGTCGTTCTTCGTCCGCCCCCGGCATGCGGCGTTCAGGTGTCCTTGAGGCGCTCCAGCATTCGCTCCGCCTCCGGTTCCGCAAGGGTCGTTCCGGGATCGGGGGCATAGTACAGGTACATCGCCAGCGGTCCCTCCGAGACGCCCAGCCGTAGGCGCCAGAGGAAGTTCCGTGCGTCCCACGTGCTTCCGGTGATGGGCTTCCCCGAATCCCGGGGACGCGTGATGATGAGCCCGAGAAGAGCGGCCTCGGAAGGTGGGTCCGCCGCCCGCGCCACGCTCAGGTCGACGTCGCCGTATTCGCCCAGTTGGGCGCGCTTCATCTGGTTACGGAACCGACGTCGGGCCCGGTCAAGCATCGTTCGGGACGAGCTCGAACGGGCCAGCACACGGACGAATCCGGCCTCCAGGCTCTGGGGCGTGGCGATATCCAGCAATTCCTCCAGCACGTGGCGCCGCTCACTGGGCGTGGAAAAGCTCGCGTTCATGAACATGGTGTCGAGATCGGGCACTTTCTCCCCCGGCACCACCATCACGACTTCCACGAGCCGCCGCGGCACCCGTGCGTGCGTGGCCTTGAAATGGTTAAACGCCATCATGAGGCCGGTTATGATGGCCATG
>JASFMS010000439.1:0-3088 GCA_050117435.1 Ectothiorhodospiraceae bacterium
CCCCAGCGGCGCGATCATGGACAGCAGCAGATGCAGCTCGGCATGCTCGATCACGCGGGACTGGATGAAAATCCGCGACAGGCTGGGATTCACGCCGCAGGCAAGCCAGTCGATGATCAGCTCCCAGACGTTCTCGGCGATGATCTCGCGCTCCTCGTAGGCCGTGGTGAGCGCGTGCCAGTCCGCCACGAAGAAGAAACACTCGTGCTCCTGCTGCAGGCGCACCCAGTTCTTCAGCACGCCGTGATAATGCCCCAGGTGCAGCCGTCCCGTCGGACGCATTCCCGAGAGAACGCGCACGGCTCGCGAGCTCATGGTGCTCAAGCAGACCTCCCCATTCTATGACGCCGGATGGCAAAGCGAGTGAATTCAAGGCCGGGGCGTTGCGCTCGTGCGGCGGCAGATTCGTGGCCCCTCGCCGGGTTAGCAATCATAGCGGTTAGCGCCCCTTCCCGCACGGCAACAGTGCTCAGAGCCTGTGAAAAAAACCAACGCCGTAGCGAGAGCGTTCCCCTCGGCGCGCTATGCGAAAACAAGGGAGTTCGGTGAACCAGATGACCGCCGTTTTCGCGGAGCGCAACACCGCCGCAGGCGTTCGGGGGCGCTCGCAGTAGGTGGGCGATTCTTTCACAAGCTCTCAGCTCTCGAACACGCTGGGGTCGCCGGCCCCCTCCCGAACCACGCCGGGGACCTCGCCGGTGAGGTCCACCACGGTGCTGGGTTCCATGCCGCCGGGACCGCCGTCCACCACGGCGTCCACGACGCGCCCGATGCGCTCGCGTATCAGCTCCGGATCGGTCATCGGAAGCTCATCGCCCGGCAGCAGCAGGCTGGTGGTCATGAGCGGCTCACCAAGTTCATCCAGAATGGCCTGGGCGACGCGGTTGGCGAGCACCCGGATGCCGATGGTCTTGCGCTTTGGGTGCTGAAGCCGCCTCGGCACCTCGCCGGTGGCCGGCAGGATGAACGTGTAGGGTCCCGGGGTGTGGGCTTTCAGCAGCCGGAACGCGTTGTTTTCCACCTTGGCGTAGGTGCCGATATCAGAGAGGTCCCGGCACGCCAGCGTGAAGTTGTGCCGGTCATTCAGATCGCGGATACGCCGGATACGGTCCACCGCCTCCTTCTCGCCCATGCAGCAGCCCAGCGCATAGGTGGAATCCGTCGGGTAGACGATCAGCCCGCCGCGACGCAGAATTTCCACGGTGCGCCGAACCAGCCGCGTTTGCGGCGTCTCCGGATGTATCTGAAAGTACTGGCTCATTTCGGGCTCCGGTGATCGTCGTTCAATGGTCGCCGGTGCGGCGTGAGCCGCATTGTACCGGCCCGGGCGAGGCAGCGTCAGCGATATGTTAAGCTGCGCCGACCGGAAAACGTCGGACAGTGCTCGGAGGAAACACGGTGTTTTACGCGATTATCAGCCGGGACGTAGAGGACAGTCTCGAACGCCGCAAGCAGGCGCGACCGGCACACCTGCAACGCCTGGAGGCCCTGAAGGAGGAAGGCCGGCTGATGCTGGCGGGACCGTTCCCGGGCATCGACAGCGAGGATCCGGGCCCGGCCGGATTCGGCGGCAGTCTGGTGATCGCCGAGTTCGCTTCGGTAGAAGCCGCCCGGGAATGGGCCGATGCCGACCCCTACGTCGAGGCCGGGGTCTACGAGTCGGTGGAGGTGAAGCCGTTCAAAAAGGTGCTGCCGTGACCGACGAGCGGGTCAGTATGATCGAGCGGAAGCTGCGTGAAGCCTTTGACGTTCGAGCTCTGGAGATTCACGACGACAGCCACCTCCACGCCGGCCACCCCGGTGCACGCGCCGGCGGCGGTCACTACCGCGTAATGGTGGTAAGCCCGGATTTTCAGGGCAGAACGCCAGTGCAGCGGCACCGTATGGTCTACGAGGCCATGGGTGATGCCATGCGGGCGGATACCATCCACGCGCTGAGCGTGAAGGCGTACACGCCCGAGGAACGCCCCGCCGACAGCCGCCCGTCCTGAGCGCGGGCCACACAGAATCCACGAGGAAGGTTCATGATGAAACGGTATCTTGGCGCAGGGATGGCCCTGCTGATCGCCCTGGCGAGTCCGGCGGTGCTGGCTCAGAATGGCGACTCCGGCGACGAGGTGATCGCCCACATCAACGGCGAGCCGCTGACCCAACCCCAGTTCGAGCAGCTGCTTCAACAGCGAACCCAGGGCCGCGCCGGCCAGCTGAACGACGCTCAGCGGCGCCAGTTCCTGGACGAGGTGGTGAACCTCACGCTGCTTTCCCAGGAGGCGGAGAACCAGGGCCTGGCCGACGACCCGGACGTCGTGGCGCAGCTCAAGGCCATTCGCCGCGCCCTTCTGGCCCGGGCGATGATCCAGAAGCTCACAGACTCCGACGCCATCAGCGACGCGGAGATCAAGAAGGCCTACGACAAGAATTACGGCGGCGAGTCCTCCAAGGAGTACCACGCCCGGCACATCCTGGTGGACGACAAGGCCACCGCGGAGGACATGATCGCCAAGCTGGACGACGGTGCGGATTTCGCCAAGCTGGCCGAAGAGAACTCCACCGGCCCCACCAGCAAAAAGGGCGGCGATCTGGGCTGGTTCTCACCGGACCAGATGGTGGACGCCTTCGCCGCAG
This sequence comes from Ectothiorhodospiraceae bacterium, assembly GCA_050117435.1. GTDB lineage: Bacteria > Pseudomonadota > Gammaproteobacteria > Nitrococcales > Nitrococcaceae > JASFMS01. The sequence goes on from JASFMS010000439.1 coordinate 2,626, forward strand.
CCACGACCAAGCTGGAAAAGGGCAGCTACACCGAGGAACCGGTGAAGACCCGCTTCGGCTGGCACGTGATCAAGCTGGAGGATGTCCGCGACAACCCGCCGCCGAAGCTGGACGATGTGCGCGACAAGCTGCGCAGCCAGATCGCCCGGGAGAAGGTCCAGGCGCACCTGGCGGACCTGCGGGACAAGGCCGAAGTGGACTACGAGGCCGACTGGGCGAAGCCGGGTGCGGATAAGGACTGAAGGACTGGAGGACTGAAGGACTGGGGTTCGGCGGCGGCCAACACGACCCCGCGTTGGCCGCTGTCGGGCGGTACGACCATTAGCGAGCTAGTTTCGGCAGGGTGGTGCCGCCGGGTCCTTCCTGTCTCATTCTGACGCGGTAGTGAGGGCCTGCCCGAGTGCCTGCGGATAGTGAAAGGCTGCTGCAGCATTGCGGCTTCGATAGCCGCGAGCAGTCAGCT
>JASFMS010000440.1:0-3082 GCA_050117435.1 Ectothiorhodospiraceae bacterium
ACAACCGGGATCCGACGGCTGGCATGGCACCCTTTCCCGCGGGAATTTCCCGTTCCGTGTTGAAAAAACCTCGTAACGCTTTGTTTTTTTTGCTTTATTAAAGATCGGTTAAAAAACCGTCAATCTAACAGGATCGCAGACTCCAAGCCGACTTGGACGCTCTATCAAGGATTGTTCCACAGACTTATCCACAGCTTCTGTGGAAACTGTCTCCAACGCCCGACATGCCTGACCAACGTCACAAGAAGCCGCCAATGCGCATCGGCCCCTACACATTCCCGAACCGTCTAGGGCTTGCGCCGATGGCCGGCGTAACGGACAGACCCTTCCGCCAGCTGTGCAAACGCCTGGGGGCCGGACTGGCGGTCTCGGAGATGGTGGCCTCCAATCCGAGGCTGTGGGATACCCGCAAGTCCCGACTGAAAGCGGACCACCGAGGCGAGGTTGAGCCCCGTATCGTCCAGATTGCCGGCGCCGAGCCGGAAATGATGGCCGCCGCGGCGCAGCACAATGTGGATCAGGGCGCACAGATCATCGACATCAACATGGGGTGTCCGGCGAAAAAGGTCTGCAACCGAATGGCGGGCTCCGCCCTGCTCGCCGACGAATCGCTGGTCCGGGACATCCTCGACGCCGTCGTATCGGCGGTGAGCGTGCCCGTTACGCTTAAAATACGCACGGGCCCGTCCCCGCAACGGCGCAACGGCGTAACCATTGCGCGGATGGCTCAGGACGCGGGCATAGCCTCGCTCGCCGTTCACGGGCGAACCCGCGCCGAAGCCTACCGCGGCCGCGCGGAATACAACACCATCCGGGAAATCAAAGCGGCGGTGGACATCCCCGTGCTCGCCAATGGCGACGTCGATTCCCCCGAAGCCGCCGCCCGCGTTCTGGAGCTTACCGGTGCCGACGGTCTGCTCATCGGCCGCGCCGCCCAGGGTCGGCCGTGGATATTCCGCGAAATTCAGCACTATCTGGAAACCGGGCACCGGCTCCCCGCCCCGGACGACAGCGAGATCCGGGAGATAATGCTCACCCATGTAAGGAATCTGCATCGATTCTACGGCGAATACCTGGGAGTGCGCGTCGCGCGCAAGCATCTCGGCTGGTATCTGCGTGGCCGTCCGGGGGGCGAAGCCGTGAGGCGCCGGATCGTACGGTTGGACTCCGCCGGCGAGCAGCTTTCGATGATCCAGGACTTCTTCGCCGCCGAGGACACCGCCGACATCACTCTTGCCGCTGCAACAGCGCCATGACCGTCGCGTCGTCCACCTGACCGAAGTCCCGGAAGAATTGCCCCACCGCCATGAAGTCCCTCTGCACGAGAGGACACACGACGTCCGCCACCTCGCTTTCCAGCCTCGATATCGCATCCGGCGGTGCCACTCCCACCGCCGCCACCAGCCGCGCGGGGTGCTGGCTCTTCAGCAAACGCAACGCCGCCGCCATGGTCGCCCCCGTGGCAGAGCCATCGTCCACCACCACGACGTCGCGGCCGGCTATGGCGGCGGGCGCTCGCCCGTAGCGCTCCCGCCGGGCGCGCAACGCTTGTGCCTGACGGCCTGCCTCCGCTGCCGCCGTTTCCGTGGATAACCAGCCCGCAACCCGCGGGTCCAGAAACCACTCACCGTGTTCATTCACGGCACCCACGGCGAACTCCGGGTTTCCCGGCGCGCCCAGCTTGTGCACCAGCACGATGTCAAGTTCCCCGTCCAGGGCCCGGGCTACCTCCGCTGCCACGGGAACGCCGCCCCTGGGTATTCCCAGCACCAGCGGCCGCTTCAGACCCAGCGTGTGCAGCATCTCGGCGAGCCGTGCGCCCGCTTCGGCGCGATCCCGGTAGCCCATGCTCACCTCGAGGGAAGATCCCGAACTTCCTCTGAATGTAGCCTCATAACCAATGAACGTCGTCTATGATTTCACCCTGGGGGTCCACACCGGACCCTGGCCCTGGGGGACGGACCACGATGCCGGTGCAGAGCCTGAAACAGTACCTCAACCAGCATGAAATCAAGTATCTGATAATCCAGCACTCTCCGGCGTATACCGCACAGGAGATCGCGGAATCGGTGCACGTCCCCGGTCGCTTTTTCGCGAAAACGGTGGTCGTGCGTATCGACGGGAGACTGGCCGTAACGGCGATTCCCGCCACCCGTCGTGTACCCCTGGAGCGTCTGCGCCGGGAACTGGGTGCCGAGAGCGTGGAGATCGCCAGCGAAGCCGAGCTTCGGGACCGCTTCCCGGACTGTGAACTCGGGGCAATGCCGCCGTTCGGGAACCTTTTCGAAATGGACACATACGCCAGCAGGGAGCTGAGCAGGGAAGAGGAGATAGCCTTCAACGCGGGATCGCAGACGGAGGTCATGCTGCTGGCATGGCGCGATTATCAACGACTGGCACAACCCCGAGTCATCGACCTGTAGCGGCGCCGCATCATGCCCGCGGCGTTCAGCCGTCCACCGTCACGGCGTGAGCCTTTTCCCAATCCGTCAGCGGATCCCGGGTGGCAAGCTGATGATCCAGTATCCTCTCGTCGGCCTCCGAGGGTTCGTTGCCGGCGCCGGCGCGTTGTCGCAGGCGCCGACGAATCACGTCATCGTCCGCTCTGACATCCAGAATGCGAAACTCCGCTTGCAGTTCGTCGGCCAGGCGCTCGAACTCGGCGCGCGCCGAGGCCTTGAGGAAGCTGGCGTCCACGACGGGAACATGTCCGGCTTCGACTGCGGTGCGGGCGAGATCTCCCAGGCGCTGATAGGTCAGCTCCGTGGCGTCTTCCGTGTAGATGCCCTGCCCTGTTCCACTCGCGCTTCCGGCTAGGCGATGCAGGCCGAAAGCCCTTTTGCGCTCCACATCGGAGCGCAAACGGATATAGCCGAAACGCTCGACCATTGCCTCGGCAACCGTGCTCTTGCCGGAGCCCGACACGCCATGGGTAATAACCAGCAACCGCGGCGGCGCAGAGGGACGGCCGGCCAGTTCGAGGTACCGGCGAAGGGCTGACTCTATCGCCGCCGCGGCGTCGGAATCCCGCGCCTCGTTCCAGCGAATCCCCTCGATCTTGGCGCGCACCATGGCGCGATAG
>JASFMS010000441.1:0-3079 GCA_050117435.1 Ectothiorhodospiraceae bacterium
ATGACAAGCAGAAGATGAACCAGGAGCTGATGCAGCTCTACAAGACCGAGAAGGTGAATCCGCTCGGCGGCTGTCTGCCCATCGTCATCCAGATACCCGTGTTCATCGCCCTTTACTGGGTCCTCCTCGAGAGCGTCGAGCTGCGGCAAGCGCCGTGGATCCTGTGGATCCACGACCTTTCCACGAAGGACCCCTACTACGTGCTACCCATCATCATGGGCTGCACCATGTTCCTGCAGCAGCGGCTGAATCCGGCCCCCATGGATCCCGTGCAGCAGAAGGTGATGATGTTCCTGCCGCTGGTGTTCACGGTGTTCTTCCTGTTCTTCCCGGCGGGACTGGTGATCTACTGGGTGACCAACAACAGTCTTTCCATCCTCCAGCAGTGGGTAATTACCCGACGCATCGAGGCCGGGGATTCCGGCAGGAAGGCCAGCGCCAAGGCGTAGATGGTCCCGGTGGCCTATGCTCCACCGGGAGATCCCCGCAATCCATTGTCTGTGATTGCCCGGCCAGGGCCGGGCTGAGACTTGCGTGAGCGTCAACCAGGAAACCATCTGCGCCGTCGCCACGCCGCCCGGACGCGGTGGCGTCGGGATCGTGCGCGTCTCGGGCCCCCTCGTGCCGGAGCTTGCGGGCGCCGTCCTCGGGCGCGTACCCGCTGCCCGTCGCGCTCACTTCGCCCGCTTTCGCGGCGCGGACGCTCGGACGCTGGACGAAGGGCTCGCTCTGTACTTCCCGGGTCCGGGCTCCTTTACCGGCGAGGACGTGCTGGAGCTTCACGGTCACGGTGGACCCGTGGTCCTGAACGCGCTCCTGCAACGACTCACCGCATTGGGTGCGCGGCTGGCGCGGCCGGGCGAGTTCTCCGAGCGGGCCTTCCTCAACGGCAAACTCGACCTCGCGCAGGCGGAGTCCATCGCCGACCTCATAGCCGCCGATACCGACGCGGGTGCCCGCGCCGCCCTGCGTTCTCTCGCCGGCGAGTTTTCGCAACGCGTGCATGCGCTAACCGATGCCGCGACGGAACTCCGCACCTATGTGGAGTCCGCCATCGATTTCCCCGACGAAGAAATCGACTTTCTCAGCGAAGGCCAGGTGGCTGCGCGGCTTGGTGAGATCGAATCCCGGCTCGATGACACTCTCGCCGCCGCGCGTCGGGGCCGCGTGCTGCGCGAGGGCATGACGGTGGTCATCGCGGGCCGGCCCAATGCCGGGAAATCCAGCCTGCTGAACCGCCTCGCGGGTGCCGACACGGCCATCGTCACGGATGTACCCGGAACCACCCGCGACGTTCTTCGGGAGCACATCCACATCGACGGCATGCCGCTGCACATCATCGATACTGCCGGGTTGCGCGACAGTGGAGACGTCGTGGAGCGCGAGGGCGTCCGCCGGGCATGGCGGGCCATCGACGACGCGGACCGCGTGCTGCTCGTGGTTGACGACAACGACGGGATCGGCATCGCTGAACGGCGCGTCGCCGAGCGCCTGCCCGATTCCGTCGGACTGACGATAATCGCGAACAAGATCGATCTCAGTGGCCGCCCCGCCGGTTTCGGCGACGGGGAGCTCGGCACAGAGGTCGCCATCAGCGCGCGCTCCGGGGCCGGAATGGAGGCGCTGCGCGAGCATCTGAAGCACGTCATGGGCTACGAGCCACACGAAGGTGATTTCACGGCGCGCCGCCGCCATCTCGACGCGTTGGAAAGGGCCCGCGAGCACCTCGCCGCCGCGCGGGTTCAGCTTGACGAGTTCAAGGCCGGCGAGCTGGTAGCGGAAGAGCTTCGCGAGGTCCAGAAGGCGCTAGGGGAAATTACCGGCGAAGTGACCACCGAGGACCTGCTGGGGCGGATCTTCTCGACGTTCTGCATAGGGAAGTAGTGAGGACTGTGCGGTGAGGACTGAGTCCCCAGTGGCGGACGCTGTGCGCGCCACGGACCCGCAGCGGGTATTGTATTCAGTGCTCGTTACTCGCTGCACGGTCCCGCCGAATCCTTGAGTCCCTTCCCCTGCCTCGCCTAAACTGCCGTGTTCTCCGAAATTTTCACTTCCGAGGTTCCACCGTGGATTACGCGCAGCGCTTCGATGTCATCGTCGTCGGTGGCGGTCATGCGGGTACCGAGGCGGCGCTGGCCGCGGCCCGGGCCGGCGCCCGCACCCTGCTTCTGACGCAGAACATCGAGACCATCGGCCAGATGAGCTGCAACCCGGCCATTGGCGGCATTGGCAAGGGCCACCTGGTGAAAGAGATCGACGCCATGGGCGGGGTAATGGCGCAGGCCATCGACCGGGGCGGCATCCAGTTCCGCACCCTCAACAGCCGGAAGGGGCCCGCTGTGCGGGCGACCCGCGCCCAGGCGGACCGGGTGCTCTACAAACAGGCCGTGCGCACCGCCGTCGAGAACCAGCCGAACCTGTCCCTGTTCCAGCAGGGCGTGGAAGATCTCGTGGTCGAGGGCGACCGCGTCGCGGGCGTGGTCACCCAGATGGGGCTGCGCTTCGCGGCGCCGGCGGTGGTGCTCACCGTTGGGACTTTCCTTGGCGGACGCATCCATATCGGCGAGTCCAACTACCAGGGCGGACGTGCCGGCGATCCCCCGGCCAACGCCCTGGCTGCCCGCCTGAGAGAGCTGCCGTTCCGCGTCGACCGGCTGAAGACGGGAACGCCGCCGCGAATCGACGGCCGCAGCATCGACTTCAGCCGGCTCCGGGCTCAACCCGGTGACGAGCCGGTGCCCTACTTCTCCGTCTGGAGCACCGGCAACGAACATCCCCGGCAGCTGCCCTGCCACATCACGGACACCAATGAGCGCACCCACGAGATCATCCGCGGCGCGCTGAGCCGCTCGCCCATGTACGCCGGCGTCATAGAGGGGGTGGGGCCACGGTACTGCCCGTCCATCGAGGACAAGGTGGTCCGGTTCGCCGACCGGGACAGCCATCAGATCTTCGTCGAGCCCGAGGGCCTGGACACCCACGAGGTGTACCCCAACGGCATCTCCACCAGCCTTCCCTTCGACGCGCAGTACGAGCTGGTGCGCTCCATCGCCGGATTCGAGAACGCCCATATCACCCG
>JASFMS010000442.1:0-3076 GCA_050117435.1 Ectothiorhodospiraceae bacterium
TGCATGGTCTCGGCCAACCGGCCGAGCAGATGCACGCCCGGCAGCGTGATCCGGTGGCGCTTGTCGGTCTCGGCCATGATCAGGGCTTCACGCCCGAGTGCCGACAATGGCCGGATGAGCACGACGTAAAGACACAGCCACGCCAACGCCACCGCGGCCGCGCTCAACAGCACGGCGCCGCCGCCGACGAGCAGCAGCCGCTCCCGCGACTCGCCCGCGGGCAGCGACGGCATGAGCACGGCTCCCGCAACGCCGAGGCTCGCGACAAGTATCGCCAGCACGACCAGCAACAGGCCCCAGAAGACCGGACGCAGTCGCATTACGTCGCCTCGCCCGCGAGTATCTCGCGAACCTTTTCGACGACTTCCTGGGTGGCGAACGGCTTTGTGATGTAGGCGTCGGCGCCGAGTGCCATGCCTTTCTCCCGTTCCACATCCCGGCCCTTGGCTGTGAGTATCACGATCTTGGTGTCGTTGAGTTGCGGGTCGCGACGAATGGTCTGACAGACCTCGAAGCCATCCTTCCCGGGCATCATGATGTCCAGCAGCACCAGCGCCGGCGGGTTCCGGCGAACGGCATCCAGTGCGGCTTCGCCGTCGGCGACGGTTTCCACGTCGAAGCCGGCCTGCTTCATCAGGAATTCCAGCGAAAGGACGATGTTGGGTTCGTCGTCCGCAATGAGTATGTGCGCGGCCATTAAGGGCCTCCTCCCCGTACCTGAAATGTTTATAGTGCGTAGTCGTGCTGCAGTCTGTCCTGGACGCGGCGGATTGCGCGCATCGCCATGCGTAGCGTCTCGCGGGCGATGGGTTCCAGACGGTCCGGGTCGACGAAAGAGTCCGGGGCCGTGCCGCCGCGTCCCTGCTCCAGCTGGTGGCGAAGCAGCAGGTCCATGAGCGCCTCGTTGGCGGCGTGGAGCGAATCGGTCTGCTCGGCGCTGAGTACGCCCTGCCGGCGCAGCGCGTTCAGACGCTCCCGCGTATTGGTGGCGGCTATGCCGGCGCCGATGCTGAAGATCCGGGTGGCATCGCGGATGATGCGCAGGCCATTGCGCTTGATATCCACTTTGCCGCGATGGCGTTCGTCGTCTGTGGTCAGCAGGCGGTTGAACATGCCGATGGCGGGGCCTCCCTCCGCGTCGTCCCGCTGCATGAAGCGCAGCAGCCGATCATCCTCGGCAACCCGGGCGAGCACGTGATGCCGCAGTTCGCGTACCAGCGCTTCGTCGCCGTACAGGACATCGAAGTCCAGCAGGATGCTCGCCCGGCGAGCCGCCCTCGCGTTCGGGTAGGACACCAGTCGATCCATCTGCTCTCGCCACTGCCGCAGCGTCTGATGCCAGGATGCCGTTCGGGCCATTATGCCACCGGGACACAGCGGGTAGCCGATGCGGTCGAGCGTCGCGTTGAATCTTTCGCTGAAGTGCCGGAACCAGTCGGCCCCGTCGGCGTCCGTATCCTCACCAATGATCAGCCCGTTGTCCTGATCCGGGTACAGCAGCATCTCCCGGCGGCCCCCTGAGCCCGTGACAAAGAGCGCGAATCGCACCGGCGCCGGCCCCCGGTCCCGGGAAAGCTCGTTCACGATAAGCGCCGCCGCGCGACGCTGGATGGCGAGATGAATGTCACTGAGCCGGGCCGCCGCCCGCCCGGCATCCCGAGAGGTTTCCCAGAGTTCCTCTGCGTAGCTGCCGATACGCTTGCGCGCGGCGGCAAGGGCCGCGGTGTCCGGTGCGTTCTCGATTTCACTGGACGGCAGGCGCGCTCCGGTCAGCAGCGCCTGCAGCAGATCCGTCTGGGAGAGTACGCCGACGGGGGTGTCGGACTCGGTTACCACAAGGTATTTAACGCCGGCCCGCGACTGGCGCTCCCGCGCCGTCGCCAGACTGCTGTCCGCGTCCACCGTGACCGGCTCTCCCGCCGCCCGATGCACCGGCGCCTCGGGCGGCAGATCCCGCGTAACCGCCGCCGCGGCCAGGTGGCGCAGTGTGACGAGGCCGCCCAGGTTGCCGCCGCCGGTTTCCACGCCCAGGCTGCCGATGCCTCTCTCCTCCATGAGGGCGAGGGCATCGCGCAGAGACGTGGTTCCGGCTACGGAAACCAGGGGAGAGCGCATCACCTGCCGCACGGACTGATTCAATGCACCTGCCTGATGTCCCGGTGCCAGGTGGGCGGAGCGGATGCGCCGGGCGATGGCGCGATCGAGAATACGGGCGAAAGCGGGGCACTCGATTTCAAGCTGATGGGTGTCATCGAAGGACAGGGCCAGCGCCGTTACCGGGTCCAGCGCCCGCGCTGTGGACGCGTGGGGTTCGCGATCCAGGTAATTGGGAAGCCCCAGAATCGCCCCCGGACCGACCCGGCTGCTCTCGCCCCCGGGCTCCTGCAGTTCCATCTCGCCGCGGTAGATGATGAAGAGCGCATCCCGGTGTGCCTGGCCGGCACGGAACAGCGTGTCACCCGCCGGAACGCTCACCGGGGTGGTGCGGTTCAGCACGGCCGCCATCACGCCGCCGCTCAGCGGCGCGAAGGTATCCGTGCGAAGCAGTTGCTGAACGTCAAGTGCGGGTGCCGCGCTCATGGGCCGCCGATGCCGTCTCCGCTCGTAGGTTCAACTATCTCTTACGGGAAGGTTAGCCGGTTTCTTCACCTTGCCGGTCGCTCCAGGGTCGCCGCTTGCGGTCAAGGCCCCGCGACGTTCCCTCGTTACGGCGGCGCCGGAATCATGGCTTGTAGGGACGTTGGGCCGCGTCCTCCTCGGGAACTCTGAGCACCCGTTCACTTTCGGGCTTGGCGAGTTCCTGCTTCAGATACGCCGCCCGGTCCGCGATCGTGGGCGGCTTTTGCGTCTGTAGCCGCAGGAAGCGCGTCACCCAGCCGGGGCCGTCCGCCAGGGACGGATCGAGTTTCAGCGCCTTCTCGTAGTCGGTGACCGCATCGCGATACCGGCCCATGCGGTCCTCGAGGATGCCCCGGTTCGCATAGCTGCCAGCGAATTCCGGTGCGCGACGGATGGCTTCGGTGAAGGCCGCCATGGCCTCATCGTTGCGCTGGAGTTGCATCAGCGTTCGCGCTCG
>JASFMS010000443.1:0-3070 GCA_050117435.1 Ectothiorhodospiraceae bacterium
TTTCCTCCTCGGACTGCTTCGCCGCCGTCACGTCCTCCAGCAGCCCCGCCACGTGGGCGAGACGACCGCGCGCATTCGCCACGGGCGACAGCGAGAGCCGGGCCGGAAACGTCTCCCCATCCGCCCTTCGGCACCCCAGCTCGCCGGTCCAGCGACGGCCGTGCTGTATCTCCCGCCAGGCCGCATCCAGATACCCGGCGTCCTCGTCTCCCGCAAGAACCGACGTGAACGGCTGCCCGGAGATATCCTCCCGGCGATGGCCGGTGATTTCGGCAAATGCCCGGTTGATTCGCGTGATACACCCACCGCTATCGAGGACGACGATGCCTTCGCTTGCCGCTTCCAGAACGGCATCGGCAACCTGCCAGCGAAGTTCGCATTCCCGTTGGGCGGTGACGTCGGTTATTGCGGTTCGGAATCCAACGACCGAACCGCTTCCGTCCTGTTCGGCGACGCAATCCAGGCGCGCGCGAAAGCCGGCACCGGTCTCGCCGACGAGACGAACCTCGCAGGAGTGTTCACCCCTTTCCATCAGGGCACGCTGGTGCGCCAGGAAGGCCTCCTTGTCTTCCTCGGCGACGAAACGGTAGAGGCGACTGGCGGTGAGCGCCGGCCGCGGCAGGCCAAGCATGCGGGCCGCGGTGAGATTTACATCGCGGATCCTGCCCTCACGGGTGGAGGTCAGATAGCCGACGGGAGCGAAGTCGTAAAGATCGCGAAAGCGGTCACGGGCCACCTCCAGCTCATGCTGGGCGTGGCGCAGCTCTTCGTTCTGGATCTCCAGCTCCACCTGGTGGATGCGGAGCTCGCGGATAAGCTCCCGCCCCTCGGCAGGCGACATCTCCGCCACCGACTTCTCTTCGAGTAGCTCCCTCACCCGACGCTCGGCGCGTGTTCTCAGCGTTTCCGCCGAATCCTTTTCGTTCTGGTCCACCGGACACATGTTCCCGTCCCTCTGGGCACACCCATAGCGAACCGTCGCACTTCCGGCGCACCGTGTTCCCTATCGAAGTCAATATTCCGGCACTCGTTCGTCAAGTATGGGACATCATCCGGGGATGGTCATTTCCTACGGCTCGGGGTTTGGCTCATGCAGGTGGACCAGGGCGTGTGACAGGTTTCCGTCCTCGTCCTGGACAGGCGTGAAAAGTGCAACGGTGCGAAGCGGGTCGTTTCCGGCACGAGGGAAACTGATCTCGCCCTGCCAGCTCTTTCCGGCGCGGATCGCGCCCAGCGCGGCATCGCGGACGGCCCTGGGGGCGGCGTCCAGGCCCAGCGCATTGGTGGCGCCCACGGGATAGCTCCCCGGTTCCTGGTCCATGGCAAGTGCCAGGGCATCATTGACGTATTCCGGGTTCCCGTCCGGGTCCAACAGCATCGCCATGGTCGGCAGCTGTGCCAGGACCTCCTCCAGCTCGATCCTCAGCTTGCGGGCCACCTCCTGGGCCATATCCACGAACGCCAGTACCGCGCCGTCGACACGATCGTCCGAGGTCCGGTAGGGACGGATTCTGACGAGAAAGGAGTGGCCGTCGCTATCCCGGATACGCCGTTCAACGGGCGCCAGATCCCGGATGACGCCACGGACGTCTCCCGGAAGACGGTCATAGTTGAGGTTGTGGGCGAGATCGTCCAGGGGCCGTCCGATGTCACTGTCGATGAGCGGCATGAGCCGCTTCGCGGCAACGGTGAATCGCTGTATGCGCAGATCGCTGTCCAGGAAGATAATGCCGAGGTCGATGCTGCCCAGCAGGTTGTTCATGTCGTCGTTGGTGCGGCTCAGCTGCTCGACCTTGCCCTCCAGCTCCGCGTTCACGGTGTGGAGTTCCTCGTTGACGGACTGCAGCTCCTCCCGGGAGGTCTCCAGTTCCTCGTTGCTGCTCTGCAGCTCTTCGTTGGAGGACTGCAGCTCCTCGTTGGAGGACTGCAGCTCTTCGTTGGCGGTCTCCAGTTCTTCGATGGTCGCCTGTAGCGCTTCCTTGGTGTGCGCAAGCTCCTGTTCCAGCAGCGTGACCCGGTCGCCTTCCTCTTCGGAGACCTGGACCACCTTGACGTTCTGCTGCTCATCCACCGGACCGAGCTCTTCGAGCCGTATCAGCACCAGGCCCTCCGGCAGACCCGCCGCCGACAGCGGACTGGCCGCGAAGCGAACGAGTTCGGCACTACCCCTGCCACCCTCCAACAGTATGCCGCTGCTGCGCGCGACCCCGCCCTCCTTGCGGGCCCGGTGGATAACGGTACGCAATCCGCTGCGGACCCCGTCCTTCGCCATTTCCATGACGTCCAGGGTCGGCGCCCCGCTTGGTGGCTCGAGAAACCGCCCTGTCCGCCCGTGGAAATGCACGATCCGGTTGTCGCGATCAACGACGATAAAAGCGGGTGTGAAGTCCCTCAGGATCGCCCGGTCCGCCAGCTCACCGACATCCACTTTCTCGGGCATATGCGGCCCGATGGGCGCGGGCGGCCCGGCAGCGCCGTGTCTCGGCCCCACGGGAACGCCGAACAGATGCGCGCGGGATACGCTGTCGTCCCGTCGTATATAGAGTTTGTGTACCCGGTCGACCGGTTTGAACAGGTCGTCCGCCGAGCCGATGGTCTCCGACGTACCGAGAAACAGATAGCCGTCCGCGTTGAGAGCGTAATGCAATAGCGGCAGCACTCGCCGCTGGAGCTCCGGACCGCGATAGATGAGGAGATTCCGGCAACTGACCAGGTCCAACCGGGAAAACGGGGGGTCGCGCACCACGCTCTGCTCGGCAAAAATCAGCATCTGCCGCAGGCCGCTGTCCACTTCGTACTGATCGCCGTGTTGCGTGAAGAACCGTTGGAGCCGAGCCGGCGTCACGTCCGCGGCAATGCTGGCCGGATACACACCCGCGCGCGCCACATCCAGCGCCTTCTGGTCGATATCCGTGGCGAATAGCTGAATGGGCCAGTTTGTTCCCCGCGAGTCCATCGCTTCCTGCAGCAGGATCGCAATGGAGTAGGCCTCCTCACCCGTGGAGCAGCCCGGCACCCACACCCGAATGGGTTGGTCTAAATGCCGGTTGTCAAAGAGTTTCGGGATCAC
>JASFMS010000444.1:0-3045 GCA_050117435.1 Ectothiorhodospiraceae bacterium
CGAACGGCCAGACCACACGCAGGGTCTCCGCGCCAACGGCATCCGCGTAGCGGATCCGGACCTTGCGTTCCCGCCGGATTGCATGGCGCAGATCGTCGAGATCCTCCGCCGCCATGTCGGGCGGGGCAGGGCGCCCTACGCGAAGGGGCAGGTCGCTGACAGCGTCACGCGTGTCCTGCGGCAGCACGTCTTCGATCTTGGCCAGGGCATCGCGGCCCGCAGCAGCGAGCGGGCGGTCGCCGAAGGCCGCCACCCAGCGCATGCCCAGGAGCAGCGCTTCGGTCTCGGCCTGCGTAAGCATCAGCGGAGGCAGGAAGAAGCCGGAGCGCAGCACATAGCCAACACCCGGTTCGCCTTCTATCGCGGCGCCTTGCGCCTGTAGCGCGGCAATATCGCGATATAGCGTTCGAATGCTGATGCCAAGCTCGTCCGCAAGCGCCTTGCCGCTCACGGGGCGGCGTCGGCGGCGCAGCATCTGCAGCAGATCGAGCAGGCGTTCAGTTCGCATGGACACCAATACTGCCACAATCTGACAGTGGTGCGGGTTATCGTGCTGTCAGCGGTGGGGATACGCCGGTAGCGATCGCTGGTCCGCCGCCGTTTCAATGACGAAGGAGACACGGCATGAAAAAGACCTACCACGGAAGTTGCCATTGCGGCGCAGTTCGGTTCGAAGCGGATATCGACCTGTCCAGGGGCACCGGCAAATGCAATTGCTCGATCTGCAGGAAAATCCGGAACTGGAACGCCATCGTGGCGCCGGACCAGTTTCGCCTGCTGCAGGGCGAGGATCATCTGTCACGGTACAGCTTCGGTGATGCGGTGACCTACAGGTTCTGCAATACCTGCGGAACGACGCCTTTCAGTACGGGCTATGTGGAAGCGATAGGCGGCGATTTCGTTTCGGTCCAGGTCATGTGCCTCGACGATGCCACGGACGACGAACTGGCGGCGGCGCCCGTGCGCTACGCCGACGGGCGCAACGACGCCTGGTGGAACGAACCCCTCTGTACAGCGCACCTGTGAGGAGTCACGCAGTGCCGGGAACCACGACGGCCTTCGTCTACGGCGCGGCGTGCTACTGCGAGGCGCTCGTGTTGCCGTCATGGTCGTCGTTTGGGCCGTTCCCGCCCTCGAACGCAGCGAGCCATTTGGCGATGAGGCTATCAAGTGTGCGCCGCTCTTCGTCCGTCAGCGCGGCGGTGAGCTCGTGCTGGTTGGCGACGTGCTCGGTGACGGCCTTTTCGATGAGCGCATAACCCTCATCGGTCAGCGCGATCAGGAAGCCACGCCTGTCGTCGCTGTTACGGCGGCGTTCGACGAGCCCCGCAGCTTCGAGCCGGTCGATCCGGTTGGTCATGGTACCGGATGTGACCATGGTCCATTCGATCAATTTCGATGGGCTGAGCGCGTAGGGAGGGCCGGAGCGCCGTAGCGTGGCAAGTACGTCGAAGGACGCCGGGGTGAGTCCGTAGGCGGAAAACACCCGCTCCAGGCTTTGCCCCAGGTGCATCGAGAGGCGCTTGAGACGTCCCAGTGTGCCCATGGGCGCAACGTCGAGGTCCGGGCGCTCAGCCCGCCATTGCTCGAGAATGCGGTCGACTTGATCCATGAAACGGATCATTGCCTGTATTTATCTTGACGTCAAGATTAGTGCCGTATATCTTGACGTCAAGATAACGGGAGGTTGGCATGGCTCGCTCTCTGGATGTATTTGTCACTGCAATGGCCCCGGCAGTCTGGGGCACGACCTATATCGTCACCACCGAAATGCTGCCCGACGGCTTTCCGCTGACGGTCGCCATGCTTCGCGCATTGCCCGCGGGCCTGTTCCTGCTGCTGATTGCGCGGCGACTGCCGCCGCCGGACTGGGTAGCCAAGGTGTTCGTCCTCGGCGCGCTCAATATCGCGATCTTCCTGTCTCTGCTTTTTGTCGCCGCCTACCGCCTCCCGGGCGGGCTTGCCGCGACGCTCACCGCGGTCCAGCCGCTCATTGTGCTTACGCTCGCCCGCCCAGTGCTCGGCACGACGATCCAGCGGGCCGGGATCGCGGCGGCGCTGGCCGGGATTCCCGGAGTGGGCCTCCTGGTCCTCGGGCCGGACGCCGCGCCCGATCCTGTGGGTATCGTCGCCGCACTCGGGGCCGCGCTGTCGATGGCGACAGGCAATGTCCTGACACGCCGATGGCAGCCGCCAACGTCGTCGTTGACGTTCACCGCGTGGCAGTTGACTGCCGGTGGAGCGTTGCTCGTGCCCATCGCGCTTGTTGAAGAGCCCGGTTTTCCCACGCCCACCGCAGTCAATCTCGCCGGACTTATCTGGCTCGGACTGATCGGCGGCGCGCTCGCCTACTTCTTCTGGTTCCGTGGCATCGCGCGGCTCGGGCCGGCGACCGTCACCGCGTTTTCATTCCTGAGCCCGTTAAGCGCCGTCATGCTCGGCTGGATCATTCTCGGGCAGGCATTGTCCCCCGCTCAGGGGCTCGGTGCCGCAGTCGTTCTCGTGAGCGTCTGGTTTGGCCAAAAGGCCGGTCAGCGCGCACATACAATCACCAGGTCCGCAGGAGCCACAGCATGAGGATCATCGTCTTTGGTGCCACCGGAGATGTTGGCCGCCGCGTCGTAATGGAGGCCTTGGCCCGCGGGCATCGGATCACCGCCGTGGCCCGCTCCACTGCATCGCTTGCGGTAACGTCGGGTCATATCGAGCCGATCGATGCCGATCTCCTCGCCGAGCCTCATATCGCCCCAGCGCTTATCGACGGGCACGACGCGGCAATATCCGCGCTGCGACCGCCTGGGGGCCGGGAGTCGCTGCTCGTCGACCTGACTCGAGCGGTGGTTGAAGGCGCTGCGGTCAGTGATGTGCCGATCTTCGTGGCCGGCGGTGCCGCCACTCTCAAACTTGCTGACGACAGTGGCCATACGGTGCTCACAGCTCCCGGACTGCTGCCGGATGCCATACGACCCATCGCCGAGGCGTGCGCCGCCCAGGTTGCGTTGCTTGAAGCAAGCCCGCACGCGCGGTGGAACCACCTCCTGCCGC
>JASFMS010000445.1:0-3041 GCA_050117435.1 Ectothiorhodospiraceae bacterium
GCACGGGGCCCTCGCAGCGATTGAGCCGCTCCGCGATCCATTGGCCCATTTCCGCGTTTTCTGCCGCCGTCGTCCGCATCAGGGTGACCTGCGGGTTGTGGCGGTAGAGATTGCGCCCGCGGAAACGCTCCGGAACGGTCTCCATGGGTCCCCAGTTGACCATGTCCAGGGCGCCGCAGGAGCCGACATAGGGAATCCGGTTGCGGATCACCGCACCCAGACGATCCTCACCGGCGCTGAACACGCCACCCATGAACAGATCCGCGATCTCCGTCGTCGTGGCGTCGACGATTCCCGCCAGCAGCCCGGAATCGGCCAGCTTCTCCATGGACTGTCCGCCGGTGCCCGTGGCATGGAAAACCAGGCAGTCGAACCGTTCCTCCAGCAGCTTTGACGTTGCCTGCACGCAGGGCGTGGTCACGCCGAACATGGTGAGGCCGACGGCGGGCTTGTACTCCCGCGCCTCACGCTGGCGTCCGGCGTGCATGACCATGCCGGCGAGGGCGTGGGCGGCATTGGAAAGCACCTGCTCCGAAATCCGGTTGATCCCGGCCACGTCGGTTACCGAATACATCATGCAGATGTCGGAGGGGCCGACGTAGCGCTTGACGTCCCCGGAAGCCACCGTGGAAACCATCACCTTGGGAACGCCCACAGCCAGCCGCTGCATGGCCGGTGTGACCAGCGCCGTCGCCCCGGAGCCGCCCGCACCGATCACCCCGCCCAGATCCCGGCGCGTGGGCAGAAAGCGGGCGAAGGCTTCGGCCATTGCCGTCACCGCCCCGCCGCGGTCGTCCACGAACACGGAACGGGAACCGTGCGGGTGGTACCGGGCGACCTCCGGCGGGCTCACGTCCGCCGGGGATGGCCTGCCGCTGGTGCTCAGATCGACGGTCACTACGCGCAGGCCCTGTTTTTCCAGGCGATTGCGTATGAAGGTCAGCTCGCGGCGTTTGGTATCGAAGGTTCCGCAGACATAGGCCGCCCGGGTTGCATACTGCGCCACCGGAACCGACTGCTGGGCCGCCGGCTCCACAGGCTCCTCGCGGCGTTGCGACGCCCGCTCTTCGTCCGCCCGCGGCGAAGTCTCCGCCTCCGGCGCCGACTCGTCTGCGTGATTCGGCGGCTGCGCTGTCGCCATGGGGTTGTGGCGCGACCAACGCGTGGGCACACCCGCAGCCTGATACGCGCCGGCACCGCCCGCCGGCTCGTTCTCCCCGGCACGCTGAACCCGGTACACCTCCACCGGGCCGAGAACCTCCGGTTCTTCCTCCTCTTCGCCACCCTGGGAGGCGTCCGCCCGAACCCCCAGGAGGCGTTCCTGCAGCTCGCGGTTGCCGGCCAGCTCCGCGGCGGGCATTTCCCGGACGATGCGGCCGTTGACCATCACCGCGATCCGCTGGGCAACATCCAGCGCCACCCCCAGGTTCTGCTCGATGAGCAGCACCGAGATTTCACCTTCGTCACTCAGTTCACGCAGCATCTCCGAGAGCTGCTGCACGATGACCGGAGCCAGCCCTTCCGTGGGCTCGTCCATCACCAGCAACCGGGGATTCGCCAGCAGCGCCCGCCCGATGGCCAGCATCTGCTGCTCGCCCCCGGAAAGCTGGCCGCCGCCGTGCCGCCGCCGCTCGGCGAGCCGCGGAAACGTCTCGTAGACGCGATCGATGGTCCAGCCGCCGCGCCGGCCGGTGCGAACCGCCAGCCGCAAATGCTCGTGCACGCTCAGTGACGGCCAGACCCGCCTTCCCTGGGGCACGTAGGCAACGCCACGGCTAACCACGGCATTCGGCGCCAGGCCGAGCAGCTCCGATCCGGCGCTGCGCACGCTGCCCGACACCGCCGATTTCAGACCCATGACGGTGTTGCACAACGTGGTCTTACCCATGCCGTTGCGGCCGACCACCGCCAGAACGCCCTGCTCCAGACGGAGCTTCACGCCCTGGAGCGTATGGGCGCGTCCGTAGTAGACGTGAAGGTCGTCGACCTCCAGAACGGGTGCACCGGAGCTGGGCTTCACCGGCTCAGCCATTGCCGCCTCCCAGGTAGATGCGCTGCACGTCCGGGTCGTCCTGGATCTCTTCCGGCGTGCCTTCCTTGTAAATGCGCCCGTTGTGCATGACGGTCACGTAGTCCACCACGCGCAACGCGACCTCCAGATCGTGTTCGATGATCACGTAGCCCATGTGCTCCGGCAGCGCGCCGAGGATTTCCACGAGCTCACGCCGCTCCGCGGGCGAAAGTCCCGCGGCCGGCTCGTCGAAGAGAATCATTCGCGGCGCTCCGGCCAACGCCATGCCGATTTCCAGCTGGCGCTGCTGGCCGTGCGCCAGTTCGGAGACGGGTGTGTTGGCAAGGTGGTCCATATGCACGGCGTGCATGAGTTCGCGGGCCGCCTCCGAGCTCGGGTGATTGCGACCGGGTCGCAGAAAACTGAAGCGGCGGCGCGATACGCCCCGCGCGGCAAGAAACAGGTTGTCCAGAACGGTAAGCCCGGGAAACAGCATCGAGTTCTGGTAGGTTCTGCGCAGCCCGCGCCGTATGCGCTCGTGCGCCGGAATCGAAGTGACATCCTCGCCGAAGAACCGAATACGCCCCGCCGTCGGCGGAAAGTCGCCGGTAACCACGTTGAACAGCGTGGTCTTCCCGGCGCCGTTCGCGCCCAGCACGGCGCGCCTTTCACCGGCTTCGACCTGCAGCGTTACCTGATCGATGGCCGCGAGCGCTCCGAAACGACGGCCCACGCTCTCCAGCTGGAGAGCGTGGGCCGTTCCGGCACGCGCAATGCGCTGTGCTTCAACCGTTGCCATCCGCCGTGACTCCCGTTACGGACACTGGGGGTTGTCGCGGCCGACCCGACCCAGGGCCAGGAATTTGTCGCGGTCCATACCCATGGTCTGGTTCACCTGGGGCACCACCTTGACGACCTTGTTGTAGAGCTTGCCGTCATCGCCTTCATCCACTTCCGTGACGAAGATGTCCGCGACCGCCTGCCGGTTCTGGTCCAGATGGCGCTTGCCGGTCGGCGTGTCGAACGTGGT
>JASFMS010000446.1:0-3021 GCA_050117435.1 Ectothiorhodospiraceae bacterium
CCTTGGGACGTGGGCTCTTCTCTGGCCGGCTGCACTTCGGAGAACACTACCACCGCACCGGTCGCTCGGCCCTGTTCGATAATGGGCGCGCTGACGTACTGGACGTGAACCGTACGACCGTTCTGGTGCCAGAACACTTCGTTGTCCACGTAGTGGGTCTCGTGATCGCGGATGCTGTGGTACACGCGGCAGTTTTCCCAGAAATGCGGCGCGCCGTCGGTGTGGCTGTGATGCACCAGCTCATGCATGCGCCGGCCCACCAGCTCCGTTGCCGAAAAGCCGAGAATCTCCGAGGCGGCCCGGTTCACGAACGTGGTGAAGCCGTCCATGTCGACGCCGTAGATACCCTCGGCCGCCGCGTTGAGGATGAGGTCCTGTTGGCGGCTCAGCTGGGCGAGCCGCTGCTCGGCGCGCTTGCGGTCCGAGATGTCCTGTATCTGGGAGATGAAGAAACGCGGTTCGCCGTTGCTGTGGCGGATCAGGGTGGTATTGCCCAGTATCCATACGGTGGAGCCGTTCTTGTGGAGGTAACGCTTCTCCACCAGAAAGCTCTCCTTCGCGCCGGAGAGCACCTGCTGGATTTCGCTGGGTGAGATGTGCTGGTCTGCGGGGTGGGTGATGCCGGCGACGCTCAGCTCCTCCAGTTCCGAGGTGCTGTAGCCCAGCATGCCGGCAAACGCATGATTCACCCGGATGAAACGCGCCCCGGCAATGGAAAAGAAGCACATCCCCACCGCCGCGCTTTCGAAGACCTTGCGGAACAGGGCCTCGCTCTCGCGCAGGGCACGCTCGGCGTCCATGCGTGCGGTGATGTCGCGCGCCACGGAGAGGATCTCCACGTCACGGCCGGTTTCCTCGCTTTCCAGGACCCGGTGCACGGCCTCCAGGCTGACATAGTGTCCGTCGCGATGGCGCATGCGATAGCTGTGGGTGAACGAGCGGTGATCCGCCAGCGCCTGCTCCATGCGTTGGCGCGTCGGGGCGACATCGTCCTCGTGCAGGAATTCCATAATGGGGCGGCCCGCCAGTTCGTGGGGATCGAAGCCGAGAATGCTGCGCGCGGCCGGCGACACGTAGTCGATGGCGCCGCTACGATTGAGGCGGGCGATGATGTCGTTGGCGTTGTCGGCGAGCACCCGGTAACGGGCCTCGCTCTCGCGCAGCGCATGCAGGGTCTTTTCCCGTTCCTGGGCGTGCTGGCGGAGGTTCGTGTTGGCTTCGAGCAGCGCCTGGGTACTGGCGGACATCTGTCGCTCGATGGCTTGCCCGCGGCGGATGCGGGTCACTCGCTCGAGGCACAGCAGTGCCGTGGCTACCAGCCCGAGCAGAAACGCCAGCCAGCCGGTGGCGGCACTTCCCGGCGCGGCGCCGTCGGCTGCGGGTGTCGTGGTGAGCTGCCAGCGCCTGCCCCCGATAGTGACATCCGAGCGCTGCAGCGGGCCTCCCGAGTCCAGCGTTCCCTCGGAGAAAAGCGGGCTGCGTCGGTTGGCCTCGGTGACGTCAGCCACCCGGACAGCCAGTCCGTCGGCCCTCGGGATGCTGTCCGCCACGCCGGCCAGCAGATCGTCCGCGCGGAAGGTCAACGAGACGACGCCCAGCAGGCGTTGGCCGTCGGTGCCGGCGGGCCGGTATACCGGCTCGTAGATCGTCGCCCGCGCACCGTCGCCATCCGGCAGAGGAGGCGTCATCAGCTGCCGGTGATTGGTCAGCGTGCGTTCCAGGGTTTTCGAGCGTGGATCACCGGCGGCCGTCGGGCTGAGGCCGATATCCGCTCCGGCGGGAACCGCATAACGTCGCGGGAACCAGGCAGTGCGGTCCGGGGCACCGGCCATGCCATTGCCGTCGCGCTCCAGAATGGGGCCGGCGGTCCGCTCGTAGGCCACGCGTTCGCCGGCGGTTACACGCGGGTGCCAGGCCACGCTCTCGATCGTCGTCTCGGCATCCGTGATGGACGTGACGAACCCACGGAACGCCTCGTCGGAGATCGCCCGGGTGTTCGCCATGAAGCCGGCGACGGCGTGTAGAAGGCGCTCCTGATCGTCGAGGCGAGCGTCCAGGGCCCGTTGCCAGGCTGCGGCGTTGGCCGCGAACAGCGCCTCACGGGAGTCGCGTTCACGGTAGTAGAGCCCCAGGGCGATGGCGGCGGAGAGGACGATACCGATGGCGGCGGTGGCGAGGACCGGCGACTGATCGCGCAGGTAACCACTCCCATTGCCGGGCGCGGGTTTTTGCGCAAGTTTCTCCTGCATTGGTGCCGCTCCAGTCCCTCAGCGTCTTCCTGGCGCGGGTCGGCGGGGCAGCGCCGTGGACCTCGCCGCCTGTCCGTATCAGCCGCCACCCTCCGCGGGCTGCGGGTCGTTCGCATAGTCGAAGGAGTCGAAGTACAGTCGCGCCCGGTCCAGGCCATGGGCGGCGAAATCACGCTGCGCCGATTCGATCATCCCGGGTGGGCCGCTCATGTAGACGTCGTAGGCCTGCAGGTCCGGGTAGTCGTCCAGCAGAATGTTGTGGACAAGGCCTATGCGCCCGTCCCAGTGGTCGTCCGGCTCCGGGTCCGAGAGTACCGGGGTATAGTGGAAGTTGGCGTGCTCTTCTGCCCACCGGCGCGGGAGCGCGTCCAGGTAGAGGTCACGGCGGGCGCGTACGCCCCAGTACAGGTGGATGGGCCGCTGGACGCCGATGTGAAAGGCGTGCTCGATGATGCCCTTCAGGGGCGCGAAGCCGGTGCCGCCGCCCATCATCAGGATGGGTCGATCGGAGTCCTCGCGCAGGAAGAAGCTCCCGAGCGGCCCCTCGAATCGCAGCAGCGCCCCTTCCTTGAGGTCGTTGAAGACATAGCCGGTGAAATGCCCGTCGGGTACATGGCGGACGTGCAGCTCCAGCAGCTCGTCGTCGTGGGGCGCATTGGCAAGCGAAAAGCCGCGTCGGCGGCCGCCGCGCAGCAGGAAATCCAGGTACTGGCCGGCCAGGAACTGCAGGCGCTCGTTGCCCGGGGTGCGCAGCCACAGGCGGCGCACGTCG
>JASFMS010000447.1:0-3012 GCA_050117435.1 Ectothiorhodospiraceae bacterium
CACGTCCGAGTGGGTCTTCATGCAGTCCACGTACATTGACGAGGGCAGGAAGTCGGCCTCCCTGAGCAGGCGCGAATGCCAGTAACTGGCCCAGCCTTCGTTCATGATCTGGCAGTTGAACACCGGCTGGAAGTAGTAGGATTCCTTGCGCACGGCGAGGAAGATGTCCCGCTCCCAGTCCTCCATTTCCGGCGCGTAGTGGGCGATGAACCACAGCAGGTCCCGCTCCGGATGAGGCGGTATTTTCTGCGGGTCGGGGCGCATGCGGTACGGCTCGGTCTCGGTTTCCTGACCCGGCAGCGTGGCGAAACGCTCGCGGAAATCGCCGCCGTGCTCCTCCACCTGGCCGGAGTCCGCGGCGTCCCCACGCCGGGGCGGGCTGCCGTAATCCGGCCGGTTCAGCGCCATGTCGGTGTCGATGTGAGGCTCCAGGGCCAGCGCCACATCCAGCACCTGTTCCACCCGCTTGGGCCCCATCTCTTCCATGACCTCCTCGATGCGCCGGGCATGGGCCGCCGCCTGCTCGACGATGTGGTAGCCCACCTGCTGCTGACTGCGAGCGAAGGTCATGTTGTTGTAGGAAAAATCGGCGTGCCCGAGGACGTGCGCAACCACCAGGGTGTTCTCCTCGAGGCTGTTGGTGTTCACCAGATAGGCCCGGTTGGGGTCGCCTGGAAACACCACCTCGAAGATCCGCGAATGCCCCATGCGGTGCTGGATCATCTGGTAGATCCAGCGCACGCCGAAGGACCAGTGCGGCATGCGCACGGGCAGGCCGTAGACGGCAATCTCCATCATGAAGCTCGGCGGCACCACCTCGAAGTCCACCGGGTAGTGATCCAGCCCCAGATCCCGGGCCAGTGCCTCGATCTTCGGGATGAAGGCCTTGAGATCGTCACTCATGTCAGGATGCCTCGGCCTCCGCGGCCTGGTCGGTGAAGAAGGCCTTGATCGCTGGCCAGATGTCGGCTTCCCGGGTCAGCGAGTAACTGCCTGTCGGCATCCCCTCGGCGGCCAGTTCCCGCCAGATGCCGGCCACCTCCGTATCCAGACGCCGGTGGTTCTGGTGCGAAACCTCCGCGTAGCCCAGGAAGTTCATCGCCGGTGCCAGCTCCATCAGCTTGCCGGTGGCGCGTTCGCGGTCCTCGCTGAAGTTGTGGCCGTCGGTGGCATAGAAGAGGTAGCAGTTGTACTGCGCCGGGTCGTAGCGCTCCCGGAGAATCTCGTCAGCCTTGCGGAAGCCGGACGAACTCTTGGTGCCGCCCTGGCCGTGGACCTTGAAGAAGTCCTCTTCCTCGAACTCCCACGCCTCCACCGTGTGGGCGATGAAGACGGTATCGATGGACGTGAACTGCCGGCGAATGCCCTGCAGCGCCCAGAAGAAAAACGTCTTTGCCAGCTTGCGGCAGTGATCGTCCATGCTCGAGGAGACGTCCAGCACGAAAAACACCGCGGCGTTGGTAGTCGGCCGGCGCCGCCGCGCCAGCTGCCGGAACCGCAGGTCGTCGTTGCTGATGGGGACCTGGCTGGCCGGTTGCGCCGTGCGGCGCTTGATGGCCTCCTTCATGGTGCGCCGGCGATCCAGGCGTGAGCGGGCTCCACGCTTGTCCCAGCCCTCGCGGACGTACTCGTCCTCCTCGATGGTGGAGCCCTCCTTGGGCTGGAGGTTGGGCAGCTCCAGCTCTTCCCAGAGCCAGTCCAGGATGTCGTCGATCTGGAATTCGAGCACGAAGGTGATCTGGCCCTCACCCTCGCCGCCGCCTTCCTTGCCGCGGCCCGGATGGACCGGTTGCGCCGGCCTGAGCACGTCCCCGGGCTTGGCCTTGCCCTGGCCGGCGCCCTTCTTCTGTTCCGGATCCCGCAGCCGGAAGCGGTAGTGCTCCATGAACCGCACCGGAACCTTGACGGTGCGATTGTCCGGGCGGGACAGAACATCGGAGCCCGCGACAAGATCCGGTAGCTGTTCGCGAACCGCTTCGCGGACCTTTTCGTTGTGCCGGAGCCAGTCCCGCGTCCCGCGGGAGAACAGGTCGTACCAGCGTCCGGCGCCGTCCCTGGACTCCTGGTCCGTACGGGACATATCAGGGCCTCCCTCCCAGAAGCTACTCCTGGGATAGCAGCGTGGTTACATAGTTCAGCGCTTCACGGGCGCTGTGCCGGTCATAACCGTAGTCGTTGATCAGCCGCTCCTCGACGGCGGCGATCTTCTCCCGCGCCTCGTCGTCCGGGCGGGCCACCGAGGTGACCAGCCGCAGCACGTCGCGGCGCTCCTCGAAGAGGTACTTCTCCATCGCCTCCTTGAGCCGGGCGTGGGTGTCCAGGGTGAACTTCTCGCCCTTCTTGTAGGCCACCATGGCCTTGCGGACCACCTCCTGGCGGAAGGTGTGCTTGCCCGCGTCGGAGATGTTGATTTTCTCCTCGACGCCGCGCAGGAAGCGCTCGTCCGGCTCCCGGCTCTCGCCGGTGATGGGGTCCACCACCTCGCGGTTGTCCAGGGTGGCCTCCACCTCGTCCAGGTACTTCTCCAGCAGGTTCTCGCTCTCTTCCTCGAAGGAGACGAACAGCGCCTTGTGGACGTCCTCCTTGACCCAGTGGTTGTAGAAGTCCTTGCGCGCGGTAACCAGGTAGTCCACGGACTGGCGCTTCTGCTTGGGGTCGATGCGGGCGTCGTTCTCGATGGCGTCCTTGAGGGTGACCAGCACCTCCATGCTGGTGAGGCTGTGTACCTCCGAGCGGGAAATGGCGTTGGACAGCGCATTCACCACGAAGCGCGGCGACACGCCGGAAAGCCCTTCCTCCTCGAACTCGTGGCGCACACGGTCCACTTCCGTTGAGGAATACCCTTCCACGTCGTCCCCGGCATAGAGGTGGACCTTCTTGGACAGGTCCAGGTCCTCGCGCTCCGAGGGCTTGATGCGGGAGAGCACCGCGAACACCGCCGCCAGCTCCAGGGCGTGAGGATCCAGATGCACATCCCGGAACGTCGGCGCCTGGGCAATAAGCTTGCGGTAG
>JASFMS010000448.1:0-3008 GCA_050117435.1 Ectothiorhodospiraceae bacterium
GGCCCGCGCGGCCCTGGACGTGAAGGACGCGGACGCGCTGAAGAGCTACGTCGAGAACCAGCAGAAGCTGGCCCAGGACCTCGGCGAGCGCGTCAAGGGCGACACGGAAAAGGTTGTCGCCATGAACCAGGAGTTCGCCGAGAAGGCGCAGAAGCTGGCCCAGGACAGCGCCCGCGACGCAACGCAGGCCGCTCAGGCCAAGTAAAGCCGGATACTGTCCGAATCCGGATCGCCGTCCCCCGGTTGCGGTTCCCGCCCGGGGGACGGTTTTCTGTACCGACCTTTCGCCAGGCCCTGCCGGATCGAAGCACGGCTGACCTGCAGCTCCGCCCTCCTTCCCGCCTTGCAGCATGTAACAGTGTTCCCCGTTTCTCCCATGGTTTGGCGCTGCCCTGATGCGCCATCAGAGGTAGAATTCGGCGTTCCCACCCTGTTTCGCGCGCCGGACGATGACCCGCAAGATCATTCACATCGACATGGACGCCTTCTACGCCTCCGTGGAACAGCGGGACGACCCGGAACTGCGTAACCGCCCTGTGGTGGTGGGCGGCTCTCCGGAAGGCAGAGGCGTGGTGGCCGCCGCGAGCTACGAGGCGCGCCAGTTCGGCATCCACTCCGCCATGCCCGCGGCGCACGCCCTGCGGCGCTGCCCGGAAGTTGTCTTCGTCAGGCCCCGCTTCGACGTCTACCGCCGGGAGTCCCGGCAGATTCAGGCCATATTCCGCCGCTACACCCCTCTTGTGGAACCCCTGTCCCTGGACGAGGCGTATCTGGACGTGACCGACACCCGCGCGCACCGCGGCTCCGCCAGTCTCATCGCCCGGGCCATCAAGAAAGCGATTCGGCGGGAAACGGGGCTCATCGCCTCCGCCGGCGTTTCCTACAACAAGTTTCTCGCCAAACAGGCCTCCGACATGGACAAGCCGGACGGGTTCTATCTGATCACCCCGGACGAGGGGCCGGGTTTCGTCGCGCAGCTGCCCGTGGGGCGCTTCCATGGCGTGGGCCGCGCCACCGAGTCGCACATGCACGAGCTCGGCATTCGCACCGGCGCCGATCTCGCCCGCTGGAGCCTGGAGGAGCTGCAGGCCGCCTTCGGCAAGCGCGGACCGTTCTATTACTACATAGCCCGGGGAATCGACGAGCGGCCGGTGCAGCCCACCCGGGAACGCAAGTCCGTCGGCAGCGAGAACACCTTTCCCGAGGATCTTCGCGATCCCGCCGACATGCTCGCCGCACTGAAGCCGCTGGCCGAAGAGGTGCTGGAGAATCTCCGCCGCCGCAGCCTCCACGCCGACACGATCACCCTCAAGGTCAAGTACCACGATTTTCAGCTGATCACGCGCTCCCATACCCAGCCCGGCGCAAGCCTGGAAATCGACGCCGTCATGAGCCGACTGGCGGCGCTTCTCCAGCGAACGGACGCGGACAAGCGCCCCGTCCGTCTGCTCGGCGTCACCGCCTCCGGCCTCACCGCACAGAATT
Source organism: Ectothiorhodospiraceae bacterium (assembly GCA_050117435.1). GTDB lineage: Bacteria > Pseudomonadota > Gammaproteobacteria > Nitrococcales > Nitrococcaceae > JASFMS01. The sequence goes on from JASFMS010000448.1 coordinate 1,486, forward strand.
CCGGGGTGCAGCAACTCGGCTTCAACTGGTGACGCGACGCCGCCTGCTGCATTGCGGAACAAACGCCTCACTGCAGCGTCTCAGGGGATGTACGCAAACATACATCTTCCGACAGGGAGGCAAGGGACCATGAAGCGTTCCCTCAAAGTGGCTACCGGCGTCATGGCCATTTCGGCGGCTATCGTCGTCGGCGGCTTCGTTGGAGCTATTCATCCCGTCACGCCGGCCAGCGCGGCCAATCAGGTCACGCCCGTTGACCAGAGCGACCGGCTGGCCGATGAGCAGAACACCATCGACATCGTCAAGAAGTTCGGGCCCAGCGTGGTGGCAATCAACGTCACCGTCGAAGGCGAGCGGGTCAACCCGCTGGCGAACCTGCCGCCGCAGCTGCGTCAGTTCTTCAACCAGAACGGCCAGGGCTCGCCCTTCTCCGGCCCGCAGAAGTTCACCGAACGCGCCGCGGGCAGCGGTTTCGTGATCGACGACAAGGGCGAGATCATCACCAACTATCACGTGGTCGCCCCGTCCCTGAAGCAGAATTCGGCGGAGCTGAAGTCCAGCGCCACCGTCACGATTCGCTTCCAGGGCAGCAAGGAAGACCTGCCGGCCACGGTGATCGGTGCCGACCGCGCCTACGATCTGGCACTGCTGAAGCTGAAGGATCCCGACAAGCGTCCGGCGGATGCCAAGCCCATCGCCTTCGCCGACTCCAACACCATCCAGGTGGGGCAGAAGGCCATCGCCATCGGCAACCCGTTCACCCTGCAGTCCACGGTGACCGAGGGCATCGTCTCCGCGGTTGACCGTCGGCAGGCCGCGGAGGTCAGCGGCGTCCCCATCGACTACGTGCAGACCGACGCGGCCATCAATCCCGGCAACTCCGGCGGTCCGCTGCTTGACTCCCGGGGCCGGCTCATCGGCGTCAACGACGAGATCCTCGCCCCCAACGGCACGTTCGTCGGCGTCGGGTTCGCCATTCCCAGCAACCTGGTCAAGGAACGGTTGGCGAAGCTGCGTCAGGGCGGCTTCATCATGAAGGCTCAGCTTGGCGTCAGCATCATCGACATCAACGATTATCCGGCCCAGGTCCGCAAGTTCCTCAGCCTGCCGGACAAGGGTGTCATGGTGGTGGGCATCGCCAAGGGCAGCCCCGCCGAAAAGGCAGGCATCCAACCCGCCCAGTACACCGTCTCCGGTGGCGGACGCCAGTGGCCTGCCGGCGGCGACATTATCGTCCAGGCCGACGGCAAGCCGGTGAACAGCGCCGAGGAGCTGCAGAACACCGTCTACGCCCGGGAAGCCGGGGACAGCGTCAAGCTGCAGCTGCTGCATGACGGCGAGAAGAAGAGCGTGACCGTCAAGCTCGAGGTCCTGAAGAAGGAGAGCCAGAGCGGTTGATCGCTAAGGAGGCGGCGCCGCGGCGCCGCCTCCCCTTCACTGCGCGTTATCTCCGACGTCTAGACCGACTCCACATCCGCGACCCAGGCGTCAATGAGGGCGCGGGCGATGGAGTCCCTGCGCGG
>JASFMS010000449.1:0-3004 GCA_050117435.1 Ectothiorhodospiraceae bacterium
CTCGGTACTCACCCCTATTGCCGTTATCGAAACCGCAAGCCCCGACGGCGCTCCCGTCGTCGCGTTTGCGAATGCGGCGTTGCGAACCCTTCTTGGCCGGGAGACCGGCGCCTGGGCTCCACTGCCTTTGACCCGGCTCTCCCGGTTCACCGATGACGACGCCTGGCGGTCCGCGATGGACCGTACCGGCAGCGCTGACGCGGCGGTGGTAACCAACGCCGCGGCCGGGAACGATTCGGATCCCCTGGCGCGCGCTACGCTCCTGCGCGAGTCGGTGGAGTCCGACGGGAAGCCCTCTTACCTGGCGCTTTTTCACGAACCGGTACCGCCGCCCGGCGACCACCAGGGCATTGCCGAGGTCGCCTCCCTTATGGAGTCGACGACGACCGGTACGGCGTGGGACGATCGCATGCGGCAGACTGTCGAGTCCGTTGCCGCGAACATCGCCGGAGCCGACTGTGCGCTTCTGCTTGAACCCGCGGAACCGGGACAAACGCTCACCACCTCCAGCCATTACTCACGCTGGCGCATCCCGACCTGGAGCATCGAACTCTGTCTGCGCAGTCGCCAACCGCTACGCCTGCGCCTGTCGGCGCAGGAGGCACCCAAGGCAACGACGCCCGGCCCCGTCGCGGTGCTGCTCCCCCTTCAGTACGCGGGGGACGCTCTGGGCGTTCTCGCCCTCTTCTGGAGCCGCCCAGGCGGCTCCGAGCACACCCGTTCACAAGCACTGCTGCAGCTGCTCTGCGCCGGGGTCGCCGGCTGGCTGCGACATTCCGTCCAACTATCGGCGGAGCATCGACGACAGCGTCTGCTCCTGGACTCGCTGCCGCTGCTCGTCTCCTACGTGGACAGGGAACAGCGTTACCGCGACAACAACGCCGCCTACAACAACTGGTTCGGTACTGATCCGGTGCAACTGCGAGGGCGCCGCATTCAGGACGTGCTCGGGCCCGCCGCCTATGAGCGGGTGCGTCCCCGGGTCGAAGCCGCGCTGGGCGGGAAACGCGTCGAGTTCCGCGACATTCTCCCATACCGCGATGCCGGAACACGGCATGTCATCGCCGAATACGTGCCGGATTTCGCCGCGGACGGCACCGTTGCCGGCTTCTATGCACTGGTCCGCGATGCCGAGGACTTGCGTCAGGCCGAGACGGACTTTCTCACCGGGGTTTTCAACCGTCGCAAGCTAACGGCGGAACTCAAACTCCATCTGGCCTCGGCCGAGCGCTACGGCAGGCCATTGAGCGTGATGCTCATTGACGTGGATCGTTTCAAGGACATAAACGACACGCGCGGCCATGAGATCGGCGACAACGTACTCAGAGGGCTCACCGCCCTTATCCAGGGCCACCTTCGGGATGCGGACATTTTCGGTCGATGGGGCGGTGAGGAGTTTCTGATCATTGCACCGGAGAGCCCTCACGACCAGGCACTTGAACTGGCGCAGAGGCTATGCCGAATCGTCGCCGGACATGCTTTCACGGAAGTTGACCGATTGACGATCAGCGTCGGCGTTGCCTCTCACGGCCCTGGAGAATCCATGGATGACGTCCTGCGGAGGGCGGATGCGGCGCTCTACCGCGCCAAACGCAAGGGCCGAAACCGGGTTTTCGGGGAGATCGAATAAGTGATGCCGTCCCCGGGGCAACGCGCCACCAATAGAAAAGGCCCCGCCGCAGGGCGGGGCCTTTCTCTTTGAAATTCCGCGAACGGAACCGCTTAGACGGCGGTGACGTTCTTGGCAGCCAGACCCTTGGGAGTGGTCTCGGTCTCGAACTCGACGCGCTGGCCCTCGGCGAGGCTCTTGAAGCCCGAGCCGTTGATGGCCGAATGATGCACGAAAATGTCCTTGCTGCCGTCTTCCGGCGCGATGAAACCAAAGCCCTTGGTGTCGTTAAACCACTTAACGGTACCGGTCATCATGAGGTTAATCTCCGTAGTTTGCCGGTGGATTTGGGTATTGCATGCCGACCTGCAGAACTAACGGAAGATACAACCACAGATGGAGTACTGCCGGAGGGACCTACAAGCGGGGCACTGCAAGGCGGAATATAACGTATCCTTCCGGCGCACGCCAGCGGTATTTTGCGGCTACCCCGCGTCGCAGAACGGACCGAATTCGTACCAACGGCGACACTGAAAGCGACTCTTGCACGCCCGGATCTGCTCCGCGTAGCGCCTCGTCCACCGGGCGACGTCCCCGGCGGCGCGTCTGACGGCTGGGCGCTGCCTCCAGCGCTGCTCTCGGTAGCCGGTAACACCGAGATGATAGGCCAGATAGATCCGGTACGGATCCGCCAACGGAACCCCCAGCTGCTCATGGATGCGGCGCGTGAACCAGCCGATGAAATCCATGGCATCGGCCATGTCCGTGCGACTGCGGAAAATCCCCTCCGTGTCGGCCAGATACTCTCCCCACACCGGATCCTGGGCCTGCGCATATCCATAGGCGGACGAGCGCCGGGGCAGCGGCAGAAACAGAAACCAGTCGCGCGGCGGACGAGCCGCCTGGCGAAAGCTGGATTCGCGCTTGATTATCGCCAGTACCAGCGGCGCCGGCGTTCCCCACCGCTGCTGGGTCTCCTCGGCGTAGTCGAACCACTGCGGATAGTGATCGAAAATGCTGCAGGCATCCGTGGTGACCGGCGGCGGCGCGGTGCTGCCCCCGAGTGCAAGGAAAACCAGAAGGCAGAGCATCAACAGGAACACACCTTACCTCCCCGTGGCGCGTATCCGCCGACGGCGCCCTTCGGACGCCCGCGGATGGATTCGAGCACGGCGCGACGCCCCGACACGCGGCAGTTGCAGCGCCCTTCACTACGGCGTATACGGAAATCGGATATAGAGACGAAACGCTCCGATTCCGCGCCCCGCCAGGCAATCCGTTGGACCCGCGCCGACCTGGCGGCATCCGCTCCCGATCTCCAGTTGCCTTTCCGGCGCCAGGGTCCGCGGGCCTCCCTGCCCAATCCCATTTCGAGAGCACTCATCATGGTCCTTA